>CAMSTW010000031.1 GCA_947063855.1 uncultured Dorea sp. | reverse complement strand
GGGATAGAACAGTATCTGCAGCAGTAGGGAGCTGATGTGCCAAAGCAGGCAGGTGAGATCGGCAGAGATGGTATGGATATAAAGAAAAAGGACCCGGAAGTGAACTTCGGGGGTCGCTTTTCGAAAAATAATCTGAAGGTTGAATTCGAAAACACAAATTCTCGGGGGGATTGCTTTTCAGCATGATTTGTGTTCCATAAACAATATAGCATGAAGCCAGTCCTTTTGAAATGGTCTTTGCAGACAGAAATTCATAAAATAATTGTGCGTGGATCACAATAGTGCTATACTATATCTTGTAGTGGTTTCTGTCAGATATGAAAAATAGGAAAAGACCGGGGGGAAGGGATATGGCGGTTGAACTAAAGGATCTGTATGCGGCAATCTCGCCGCAGTATCCTGTGAGATTACATACGGACAGCTGTTTCGGTAAGATGATTGCCTGGATGCACGTGGTGGAGGACATAGAATTTATCGCGTCTCTGCACGGTGAAGAGCTGGTCTTCTACTCGGGCTTAAGCTGTACCTCGGAAGAATGGCTTAAGCGGTATATCACGGAGCTTGACCGGCGCCACGCAGGCGGGCTGATCATGTCATTCCGGGGAGAGGAGACATACTCACAGGAGATTGTTGATTACTGCAATGAGATCCGTTTTCCTATATTTTCGGCGGCATGGACGACGCCGTATATAGATATCATGCGCCTGTTTGCGGAGATACTCCTTAAGAATGAGCAGAGAGAGACGAACCTGATCGCCTCATTTAAGAATGCAATCTACTATCCTGAGAATGAGGGTTCCTATCTGAGTCATTTTGAGAGAAATGGTTTCCTAAGAGACATGGAATATGTTGTGATCATCCTGAGTTGTCATACATATGATGATGAGGCGGGGAATGAACGCCTGGAAAAGATTGAGAAGTCTATGCGCTTCGCTCTGGAGAAGATGATTGCATATGAGGAGCACGGACGGCTGATCATCCTTACTGCAGGATGGCCCCTTGCAAAGGTTCAGGAGGAATTCGGGCGTCTGTGCAGGAATGACGCGAATGTCTACGCGGGTATCGGGACGCTGGCCGAAGGCATCAGGGATATCCACCGGTCTCATGAGAACGCGTATACGGCCTACCAGCTTACCAAGACGGCGATTCCCAAGAATCTGCTGAGTTATGACGAACTGGGGATCTATAAGATTCTTGCGGATATGAAGGAGGCGTCCATCTATCCGGAATTTGTGCGGGAGACGGTAGGAGAACTGATGAAGTATGATGAGGAGAATCATACAGACTATATGGAGATTCTGGAGGCTTATTTTGAGAATGACTGTTGTGCGGTGCATACGGCGCAGGCGCTGTATTGCCATAAGAACACACTGGCATATAAGCTTGATAAGATCAGGAAGATCCTGGGGTATGATATCCTGAAGAATGAGAACCGGGTCAAGATCATGGTTGCAATCTACATACTGAGGCTTGGGACGGGGTATTTCTGATCTGTGGGTGTTACTGGGGTGATGCGGATAGGGCTGTTGCTTAAGAATTAAATAAGAGGAGGATATGACATTGAACGAGAATCGAGTAAAGAGAAACAGGTTATTGGGCGAGCGGATGGTGAAGAGCCTGGAATCCCGTAATATGGAAGGCTATTATGCGGAGACAAAGGAAGAGGCTCTTGCGAAGGCATTGGAGTGGATCCCGGAGGGCAGCAGTGTTTCCTGGGGAGGTTCGATGTCTGTGAATGAGATCGGGCTTAAACAGGCGATTTCCGAAGGCAATTACAAGGCGTACAACCGGGAGGCGGCAGAGACGCCCCAGAAGAAGCGGGAGATTGAGCTGATCGCATATGATTGTGATTATTTTCTGACCAGCGCCAACGCCATCACGGAAGACGGCGTAATCGTGAATATCGACGGTATCGGGAACCGGGTGTCCGCGATAGCCAACGGGCCAAGGAATGTCGTGATGATTGTCGGCATGAATAAGGTGGTGAAGGATGTAGAGAATGCGGTGTCCAGGGCAAGAAATGAGGCGGCGCCTGTCAACGCCCAGAGATTCGGGCTGGATACGCCATGCTCCAGGACAGGATCATGCTTCGATTGCAAGTCTCCGGATACGATATGCTGCCAGTTCCTGATCACCAGATTCTCGAAGATTGCAAAACGGATCAAGGTGATTCTGGTGAATGAAGAGTTGGGATTTTAGTATAAATTTAAAATTTAGATTTTCAACAAATTAAGTCTTGACGAAGGTGTAAAGCTTTGTTATAATGTATGAGTGCGGTGAGTGAAGAGCTCGTTCGCACTTCATAAGGCGCAGTAGCCAAGTGGTAAGGCATGGGTCTGCAACACCCTGATTCACCGGTTCAAATCCGGTCTGCGCCTCTTAGAAGAGCCTGGGAATTCAAGATTTCTGAGGCTTTTTTTCTATTCATTTTAAAATGACCGGGGATGGATCCTGACGGATGGCAGTATGGGAGAGGAAGTGACAGGGTATGTGGTTCATATTTGCTTTGCTGTCTGCAGTTTTTGCGGCGCTGACATCAATCCTGGCGAAGATAGGCATAGAGGGCGTGAATTCTAATCTGGCGACAGCGATCAGAACAGTCGTTGTGGTAGTGATGGCGTGGGGGATGGTATGTTTGACCCATACGCAGAATGGAATATCGGAGATAAGCAAAAAAAGCTGGATCTTCCTTATATTATCAGGCCTGGCGACGGGGGCGTCCTGGCTGTGCTACTATAGGGCGCTGCAATTGGGAGAAGCGTCGAAGGTTGTACCAGTTGACAAATTGAGCGTAGTCATTACACTGGCTCTGGCGTTCCTGTTTTTGCATGAGGAATTTACAAAGAAATCTCTGCTTGGCTGTATCCTGATTGGCGCAGGGACTTTCGTTATGGTCATATGAAAGAGGACTGCCTGTGAGAAAGAACAATAAGAGAATGAGAAGATAGCGGCAGCTATATAGGAGACAGATATGCTTGGAGATAAAAAAGGAAGAAAGATTGATAAGTACGTGAAGGATTATGTGGTCTTCGACCTGGAGACGACAGGGATCAGCGTGCAGAGCGACGCGGTAATCGAGATATCGGCAGTCAAGGTACAGAAAGGCAAAGTTACGGACGAATTTTCCACCCTGGTCAATCCCGAAAGACCGATACCCTGGCAGGCGTCGAAGGTCAACAACATCTATGACGATATGGTGGCCCGGGCGCCGGTGTTTGAGAAGGCTCTGGCGGATTTTGACCATTTTATCGGGGAAATGATTCTGGCGGGCCATAATATCCACACCTTCGACATGAAATTCATATGGCGGGATGCACAAAAGTACTGGGGGAAGACGATTTCTAATGACTACATAGATACGTTGTCGCTGGCAAAGCAGTGTCTGCCGCAGTTGTCACATTATAAACTGTCAGATCTTGCTTCCCACTATAACATCTCCACGGCAGGGGCGCACCGTGCGCTTGCCGACTGCGGCATGAACCAGAAGGTGTTCGAGAAGCTTGGAGAAGAGCTTGCGTCGCTCAGGGTGCAGGAGAATCTGAGGCTTTGCCCGAAATGCGGGCAGTTCCTTAAGAAGCGCAGCGGTCGGTACGGAGAGTTCTGGGGTTGCAGCGGGTATCCGGCCTGCCGCTATACGGAGAATGCATAGAGATGAATGCATGGAAGTCGTATCTTTCATATGGAAAATACTGGACGTGGAGCCGGATATCATCTATAATGATACAAGTGACGGAACAGGTATCAGCATAGCCAGTTTAGGCAGGATTCTGTCATGACAGCAAAGTATACGAATACACGGAGGAGAGACTGTACAATGAGGCGATTCAATACAACCGGCCCTTGTATCCCAGGAAAGCATTATATGGTTGATCTGACAGAACGTTTGTCACAGATTCAAGAACTGGTCGACGAGGGCGCATATTTTACGATTAACTACGCACGGCAATATGGGAAGACGACAACCATTGCAGAGCTGGTGAAGAGGCTTTCGGAGAAGTATCTGGTCATAAGTCTGGATTTCCAGCGGTTCAGCGATGCGTGCTTTGAAAATGAGAAGAGTTTTTGTAACACATTTGCATCCGCATTTGTAAGGGAAGCCCGGCTCCGCCAGGCAGAGACGGCGGAAGCTGCGCCGCAGACAGAGCGGCTTACGGCCGCAAAGCAGGAGGCAGACTTCAACCTGATGCATATGTTTGAGATATTGAAGGAGTTCTGTGAATGTTCTGCGAAGCCGGTAGTTCTGATTATCGACGAGGTAGATTACGCATCCAATAACAGAGTTCTTCTTGATTTTCTGTCGCAGCTCCGTTACGGTTATCTTGACAGGGAAGTACGGGAATTTGTCTTCTTCCAGTCTGTAATCCTGGCGGCCGTGTATGACGTCAGGAATGTCAGAAGGAAGATCCGCCCTTCGGAGCGCAACGTGAACAGCCCGTGGAACATAGCGGCGGATTTTGACGTGGACATGGGGCTTTCAAAGGAAGGGATAGCCGGGATGCTTAAGGAATATGAAGAAGACCACGCCACGGGGATGGATACCCAGGAGATGGCGGCGATGCTGTACGATTATACATCAGGCTATCCATTTCTGGTATCACGGCTGTGTAAATTGATCGATGAGAAGGTTCAGGAGAAGGAAGAGATCGGAGGCAGGCTGACCGCGTGGACGAAGAAGGGATTCCATGAGGCGGTGCGCCTGATCTTATTGGAAGAGAATACTTTGTTCGGCTCCATGATCGGAAAGCTTGCGGATTATTCGGAGCTGAACGCGATGCTTGGATCCCTGCTGTTCGCGGGAGAGAATACGGTGTATAATCCGGATAATCTGGCCATCAGTGACGCCGTGATGTTCGGGTTTGTCAAGAATCAGCAGGGGAACGTGGCGATTTCGAACCGGATCTTTGAGGCAAGATTATATAATTATTATCTGTCGACGGCGGAGTAAGCCGGCGGATTCTATAAAGATGCATTTTCACAATTAAGGAATTGGAAAAGTGTAGATGAAGATCAGTGCCGGGGCGTATCCCTTAAGGGATACGCCCCGGCATTAAAATATTCAGGAATTTCCATGAAAAGACTTCTTTTTGGAGTGAGGTTGTGGTAGAATGAAAAAGATAATGGAAAAACTATGATTCAAAGGGAGTGGACAAGCATGGGTAACAAGAAAAGCAGGCTGAAACGCGGCCTGGTATTGGCCCTGACACTTGCGCTGGTAGGCAATGGCATGAGCAGTACGATGCTGACGGCACTGGCGGAGGAGACAGAGGGGAAAGTAACCGGGACACCGGAAGTTGGTGCTCCAAAAGAGCCGGCGGCAGATCAGCCGGAAGCCGAAGGGGAGAAGAAAGACACGCAAGCCGGACAGAAGCAGGAAGATGTGAAGTCGGATCCGGATGGTGCGGGAGAGAAGAAGAGTGAGAAGGATAGTAAGGCTGAGAATGCGGAGAATGCCGAGGATAAGTTATCCAGAACTTTTACAGAGACGGTAATTCCAGACTCAGCTGAGGATTTTCCGGATAATGATGAGTTATTTGCGGGATATGTGGATCAGCTCTTTTTTGGTGAACTGAACAGTGATATTGCACCGTTAGCAGACTTTGGAAAGGAAAAGCTGACGGGAGTAAATCTCGAAAGTTATAACATTCTTAAAGAAGAGATTAAGAAGATAGCGGCTGGTAATAGAGCATCTACGGAGATTGGACAGTCGATAGCCTGGTCGGCGGCTGATTTGGGTCTTAATAGTAATGCGACAATGGAACAGATTAGTGATGCAGCCGTGAAAAAGTTTAAGGAAGAATATAATCTTCATAGTATAATTAATTATTTGTTGATGGATTTCCCGTATGAGTTATATTGGTATAATAAGACTGCAGGGACGAAATTACCTTATAGCATGGGATATCGGTATAATGATAATAAATATCATATTGATTTAACATACCAATTTTCAGTTGCAAAGGGATATCAAGGATCTGTTTATCAGATAGACACTACTAAAGCAAAGAGCGCGGCAACCGCAGCGGCGACCGCGAAGAATATAGTAAAGAAATATGAAGGTAAATCGGATTACGAAAAGCTGGATGGTTATCGTCAGGAGATTTGTGACCTTGTGTCTTATAATAATGATGCTGCAAATAATAAAGATACTCCTTATGGAGATCCATGGCAGTTGATTTGGGTATTTGATGGCGATACAACGACAAATGTTGTATGCGAAGGATATTCCAAGGCTTTCCAATATCTGTGTGATTTATCGCAATTCAGCGGAGCGGATACTGTATGTTATACAGTGTCGGGAAATATGAGTGGTGGAACAGGCGCCGGGCCTCACATGTGGAATATTGTTACATTGGAAGGAAAAAATTACCTGGTAGATGTGACCAATTGTGATACCGGAACAATCGGAGCGCCTAAGGAATTATTCCTGGCTGGTACAAACGGAAGTGTAGGAGCTGGTTATATATTTAAACTTGCTTATAATATCACGTATGAGTATGATGATGAGCAATTGGGATTATTTGGCGAAAGCATATTAACTTTGGCGAATGAAAAATATGTTCCCAAGGGAGTGTTAGATATTACGGTGCCGGCGGTAACTGTTACATACGGTGATGCGGCAGACGGGGCAGTTTTACAAGGCGGAGTTGCGAAGGATCCTCAAGGAAATATTATATCTGGTTCATTTGCGTGGGCGTCGGATGTCACATCCTATGGAAATGCAGGAACGAAAGAGTTGAAAGCGATTTTTACACCTTCAGATTCGAGTGCGGGATTTGAACCTCAGATTGTTTTGGTGAAGGTCATCGTAAATCGCAGGCCAGTAACGGTGACAGCGAGAGATTTAGAGAGTGTATATGGTGAGCCGGAAGCAGCATTGGTATATACCATTGATTCAAATACTCCGTTAGTAGGAACGGATAAGCTTTCAGGTGAATTGTCCTGTGATAAGGGCAATGCAAACGCGGGTAGTTATAGGATCACTCAAGGGACGCTGACGAATGGGAATAATCCGAACTATTCAATCACATATAAAAGCGGAACGTATTTAATTAAGCCCACAGATAAGTATCGTGATAATACGGCGACAGTTCAGAATATTCTACAGGGCGTTGGGAAATTTACGGAACCTGTTTTTGCAGGAGTGAATGGAGAACTGGTGAAGGGTTCGGTAACATATACATATAATAGTGGAACGTTTGATTACGGTACTTTAGTAAATGAACTTTCCAAGTTAGATTTAGATGCGAATGGAACGATAGGCTATACTTTTGTTCCGGTGGCAGATGGTAATTATACAGGCAATAAGACTGGAAGCATCGCTTTCACAATTAAGGATATTGAGTTCACGGTAGACAATAAGCCGGCAACCGTGAATAACGCTGTAACAATCAAGTCTAATCCGGTTTATGGTGATCAGTGGTCTGAGATTGTAAAGATAACCTCAACCATCACAGCCAAGGCAGGCAATGGAAGTGATGCTGAGGCGAGTCATTTTAAGTTGAGTGTAAGTGGTATACCCAATGCAGGCGAGCAGTCATTCCAGGTTCTTTATAATGGAACAGTAGACGGTAAAAAATATACGGATGCTGTAGTATGCGAAGGCAAAGTGAATATTGCAGAGCGTACTCTGAAGGTACTAGCAGGCGACTATAAAGTTACCAAGGTATATGACGGAACAACGAGTGTAGAAAATGTAACAACAACAGGAGAGCTGAAAGTAGATGGTATCCTGACAAAGGATACGGATGTAAAGGTTAATGGAACATTTGACGGCTTTACCAATCCAAATGTTGGCATTGATAAAGAGATAAAAGTGAATCTTGCTTTAACGGGGCAGAACGCAGGAAATTATAAACTTGAGAATGATACGGTTGCAGTTTCCTGTGCGATTACGCCGCAATCAATTACTCCAACTGTAGCGGTAAATGGAAGCTATATTTATACAGGCACAGCCGTTATCCCGGAGATTGTAGTTATGAACGGGCAGTCAATACTCGACGCGGCGGCCTATGAAGTATCCTGCAGCAATAATGTCAACGCTGGTCAGGCCACTGTAACGGTTAGCCCGAAAGCAGGCGGTAATTATACATGGACGCCTGTAAAGACAGAGTTTGCCATTAGAAAAGCTGAGTATGACAATGATAAGAGGTCGGCTTCACAGTCCACAAAGTATGGTAATGCAGATACGTATAATCTGGCGTCCATCTTACCGGAGGGAGCAAAGCTTGGTACAATTACAGCGGTAGATGAATTTAAGATTTTAGAAGCACAACCGTCAGTCAAGGACAATGTTTTATCTTATAAATTGTCTGCCGGCAGGGATCAGGTAGGTCAGACAGCGACCATTACGATTCCGGTGACAGAGACGACAAACTATAATCCATTTAACATTACGTTTATGATTACTGTATCTGACAAGGAGTCACAGAATGATTTTAAGTTTGATGTAACGGAATTAAAGAAAACTTATGGTGATGGAGACTTTGCAGTAGTTGCGGCGAATGCGGCAGAAGGAAGCACAGTAACCTACAAGAGCAGTGAACCGTCAGTGGCGACGGTTGATGCGGCAAGTGGAAATGTCCATATCCTGAGAAAAGGTACTGCAACCATCACAGCAACAGCGTCAGAGACGAATGATTATTTGAGTAAATCCATTTCGTATACGCTGACCGTTTCTCCAAAAGCGTTGACCTGGGATGTAAGCGGATTGCAGGCAGTAGACAAGCAGGGTACAATTAAGGATACGAAGAAGGCAAGCCTGTACGGTGAATTGAGAGTATCCGGCATTGTGCCTGCTGATAATGGAAAGGTAAGCTTCATCTGTCCGGCAGGAAAAGACGGCAAATTAATTGGAACGTATGCCGACACGAAACCAGGTGCACAGAAGGTAACGCTTACCTGGGCAGGTGAGCAGGTAGTTCTTACGGGAACAGACGTAGACAACTACACATTACCAGCCAAGTTACCGGAGATTACCGGAAGGATCAACGCAGTAACCGAGCAGACGAACGTTCCGGAGTCGACAGACACAGTGAAGTACAAGTTAGAAGTGGAAGACGGTATCTCTCAGGTTCCGGATACACTGGTGGAGAATCCAGAGTTGAACACTCCGGCCAAGATTGAAGAGAAGATGAAGAGCGAGATCAGAGTCAGCCTGAAGGAAGAGAGCAACCAGAACAGCATAGAGGTCTATGACGTGGTACTGATGGTTAAGGACGGAGACGGTGAATGGAAAGTTGCAACAGAAGAGAATTTCCCTAAGGACGGCCTTACAGTTACTCTGCCATATCCGGAAGGAACCGGCAAGGATACACATAACTTCGAGATCGCCCATATGTTTACACACAACTGGAATGGACGTGAAGCCGGACAGATCGAGCATCCGAAGGCATCCAAGATCAACGAAGGGATCCAGTTCAAAGTAACATCCCTGTCGCCGATCGCAATAGGATGGAAGGAGATCAAGTCAGACAATACAGGCGCCAATGGCAACACGAATACGAACGCCACTACACCGAATAAGAGCAGATCTCCTCAGACAGGTGACGAGAATGTCATCATGCTCTACGTACTCCTTATGATGTTAGGAGCGGCGGGAGTCGGATATACGATGAAGCGCAGAGCAACCAGATAATATGCAGATAATATGCGGATAATATGCAGAGTGATAAAAGCAGAGGAATAGAAGCCTCTGCTTTTATCTGTATTACGGTAAATCATTATCAGCAGAGTACGACTTGGGGAATCGTCCGGAAAGAACTTGGGAAACGTTCCTTGATGGAGGTATGATGATAGAAATCCTCAATAAATGCAAATGATTCATGTGAAAAAGTGATTGGAATTCTCCTCGCAGGGCGGCTATACTGAAATTAACGTATAGAAAAAGAGGAGGTAATAAGTATGTCTATTACAGCGGAAACCGCGAAAGCACATGCCAATAATCCGGCGGTACTTTGCTGCAGAGCAGAAGGCGGTATCACAATCGAAGCAGCGAATCTGGAGGATCCGGCGATTTTTGACGAATTGGTTGATTCCGGGCTTCTGAACCTTGACGGGTGTCTGACGATCGGGCAGGTATTGGGGGCAAAGCTTACGAAGACAAGCGATTCTTTATGTCCATTGACAGTTGATAATGTGGAAGGTTTCAAGGATGCGGCAGAAGCAGATGCGGGCGGGGAAGCGTCTGTTGAAGCAGAAGCAGCGCCCGCGGCAGAGATGAATGTACAGGGCGCAGTCACTACAGTTAGGAGCGGCAAAGTAGTCATCTCCATCAAGGAAGGGAAGGATATCTATCTGGAACTTCCGATATAAGAGGATATATTCTAAAGCATATGCAGCGCCGCACGCAGGAAGGATTTACTTTGGCAAGGGGCGCTGCATTTATAATTTCTGGCAGATGAATGCGTCATAATATCGAATGAGTTGATCTTCGGTAGTATTATATATATTTTCTCCAATAAAGAAATCTTCCAGTTCATTAATACAACTCTCTAATTCCCCTTTTCTGTATTGATTTTTGGGATCTTGTTGCATTAATTTCAAAAAATCAATTGCCTTCATGCAAAAACAAATCTTTTTTTGTTCATCCCCTCTTTTTTTCCATCGAATTGCACGATGGACTTCGCTTCCTACATTCGATATTTGTATTCCGACTGGCATTGCAAACCAATTTATTGTTCTATCCATTTGTTTACTACCTCCACAATCTTCTCTCTCGCGTTAGGATCGGCGACTCCACGGCCCACTCTGGGATATCCGGCGTCCCTGTTTCGGGGTGGGTTAATTAGAGAATCAAACTCTATTTCACCATTATCATAGTAAATATTAATTCCATAAAGCGCCTTTTGATTTGACCCGTTTTCCAGTAGCATTTGTTCTAAATCAGAATGAAGCTCTGCGTTAACTGCAAGTAATTCCATATCAATATCAACAACAGCTTTCATCATATCCATGTCTGAAAAGAAGGTTTTTTCTTCTATTTTACAGTTCATTCAGGCCAATCATTTTATTCAGTATTTTCATGTCAATCGCCACCTCTCATTTTATAAAATCAATTATCGCCACTCTCTTCAATATCTTCTGAGCAAACACCTTCGCGTGTTCCAGGTCCAGGCTGTCCGGATGTGTCAGAGCCTCATCGAAGTTCCGCAGACACAGATTAATCTGCGCCGTATTCTCTGCCGTGCGCATCGACTCATACTTCTGCCGTACGCGCTGCGGCATCTTTCCCTGACAGATGAAAGCGCCCAGGTATTCATTATCCGACTCGATCCAGGCGTTGGCCCGGTGTTCGATGGCGCTGTAATATTCCGGCGAATCCCCCATACCGCACGTCCCAAAGAGAGCAATCTGCTTGCCGCTCAAGTCACTGAGAAAATCACTGACCGCCATACTGCAGGAGCCCTGATGAACACAGAAGCCTACGAAATAGATCCTCGCTTCAGGAATCATCTTATCGGTTGTAATGTCAATCAGATCTTTCGAAGTTCCAGGAAGATGCGAGAAGATTGTAGCGGCTATTTTCTTCGTGTTACCGGATTCGCTTTGGTATATAACAAGATATTCCAGCATGGTCGACAGCTCCTTTCTTAGATATTTTGCAATGTATTACTTTATAATTAAGTGTCATCCGATCGGATTGCCTGAATGCCCCGGCGGTCTTTGTAAGTATGGAGGATATCAGATATATCCGCCCGGCATCCCTCCGCCGCCGCAGCACAGCCCGCTTCCGCAGCACATGTTGCAGACGATATTGGCGATACACAGCTTCGCACACCAGTCCCCGCCGCCGTAAAATGTAGTCTGATACGGTCCCTGCTGCTGCCTGTACCAGTTTCCGCCGCTCTCAAACCGGCGTACCAGAAGCTGATACTGGAAATTATCAGGCTCAAGGCGTAAGGCTTCCTGTGCATGCTGCAGTGCAATCACATTATTGCCGAGACCGGAATTGGCAAGAGCACTGTAATAATACCACAGGGCGTTATGCGTCCCGATTCCGTTCAGAAGGTTCAGCGCCTCCCGGTAACGTCCGCTGTTGATGAAATTACCGGCCGCCTTCATATGAAGATCGTCTTCGGTCTCATTGCCGCCGGAATCTGCACGCTGATACTGTGCGTTGAAACCGCGGAAACCTCCGAAATCGCCGTAACCGCCATAGCCGTCATATGAACCGGAACCCTGATACTCACGTTCCTGCATGATCTGCCGGTATGCCTGCTGTACCTCCTTGAACAGGGCCTCTGCCCGATCCTTGTCAGGGTTATTGATGTTGGCATCCGGATGATACCTGCGGCTTAGATTCCTGTATGCTTTCTTTATCTCTTCGTCAGAGGCATTGCGGGATATGCCCAGGACGCTGTATGGATCGCCCATAGTTCTTCTCCTGATTCTGAAACTTGTGATTCTGGTAAACACTTATTCGATATATGCGTATTCCCCTGCACGCGCTAAGACCGGGACCGGCTGTCCTGCGTGATCTTCGCATACCGGCACCAGACGCCGGAATATAGTATATTGCGGAGGATGTCCGCATGCAGGAGGATAGGCAGTTTTTCGAACTCCCGGGAACATTCCGCCATCATCAGCGTCAGTAGCTCCCGGCAGTTCCCGGCAAAATCCGGATCTGTCCGGTAGGCCTCCTTGAATGGATTATAACTGCCGGACGCCAGGTCTCGTTCCACATCCTCATAAGCGTCCATCAGGTAAATGAATTTGCCCAGAAAGAACCCGATCTTTCTAAGGGAAGCTTCCCATTCGTCGGCGCGGTATGCAAAAAGCTCCGCCGTAATATTTCCGAAAAGGCCCGCCATAAGGTCGATATTCTGCTCATCCTTTCGCTCCAGCACAGATAGTTTCCGCAGATTCGAAGACACTGCAGCCATTTTGGCGGGATATTCCGATTTAAGCTGCCGCATATACGGACGCAGAAGCCGGGCGCTGATGAAGCGCTTCCGGTCGTGGTCATCCTCCCAGTCGTCCTTGCATTTGTAATAGGTTAAGATGAGATTGACGGCGGCGGCATAGTCTGTGAATTTGTTCGTTCTGGCCGTGTGCTTCTCAAAAGGATGGACGATGCAGTTCACCACATGCGTCTCGGTCCCGGGCTCATAGAGTCCGGTGAGAAGAATAATGAGAAATGTCATGTCGAAGGACAGCGTGACCTGTCCGCGGATGCCGTAGCACTCCTTCAGTCGTTTGCAGAGACCACAATAATAAGAGTGGTAGACCTCATAGTCCTTGAACTTCATCTCTGCCTTATTGATTGCAATATATCCAAACATATGAAACCCCGATCCTGTCAGCTATTCTTGATAAAGGTTGTGTTGCACTTCGGACAGCGGATCTCGATCCGGCCCTTGCCTCTGGGGATACGGATCTTCTGACGGCAGGCCGGGCACTTGTAGATGTGGTGGGTCCTGCGCTGTGCCATCAGGTTCTTCTGCCGGTAGTATGCGGACCGAAGCTTATTGGTCCGGCCAAGGAACCATTGATTTTCAGAAGCGCGTCTATAGACGTTACGGGAAAACATGCGGAAATAAGAGTATATGATACAGGCCCAGGATAAAAGGGACAGGGTCATGCTGTTATTCCAGCCTGCCAGGAGCATTGCGGCCACGCCGGTAATGATGGTAAATTTACCCAGCGAATCCATGCCGTAACGGCCATACATAAATCTTACAAATCTTTCTCTCACGTAGATCAACCTCCTAATATATATTTTTATGATACGCCGCGTGTAGGGAAAGTCAATAAATTGCCGATAAAAAATATATAAAGTTTTTGGACTTCGTGTTATAATAGCCTGTATGATGAAGATAGTTATTAAGAATGTATGAGAAGGCGGTCAAAGCGGACGATGTATGAATTAACGAAACTTATCAGAGAAGATATGAAGCCGGCGCTTGGCGTGACAGAACCAGGGGCTGTTGCATTTGCGGCTGCAAGCGCGAGAGAACATGTGCAGGGGGAGATCCGGAAGGTGAGGGTAGCTCTCAATTCGGGGATGTATAAGAATGCATTTACCTGCGGGATTCCCAATTCGTCGAATTACGGCAATCTCTACGCGGCGGCGCTGGGGGCGGTGGCGGCAGACGCGGGTAAGGGCCTTGAATCGCTGGCAGATATTACGCCGGAGGATGACCGGAAGGCAGAGGAGATGGTAACAGAAGGACTGGTGGAAGTGGTTATGGACCACATAGGCTCCGGGATCACGATCGATGCAACCGTGGAGACAAAGCAGGATCGGTGCACGGTGCATATCCGGGACAGCCATACACATATTGTTTCTATAGAGAAGAACGGAAGGCGGATCTACGGGGACGAGGCGTATCCGGCGTCTGGCAGGGAGTATGGTCTGCCGGTTGACCCGGAACAGGAGACTCCGGTCATCCACAGGTATTCTCTGGGAGAGATTCTTACATATATAAGAGAGGTGCCGGCGGAGGAGATTGCCTTCATCCGGGATGCATTCTCCATGAATCTTAAGCTTCTTGAGGAAGGTATTGCATCCGGGCGTGCCGTGATCGCGAAGCAGCTTCTCAAGGAGAACGGAGGTGTGATGATATCGGAGGATCCGCTTGGGACCGCGCAGTTGTTGTGCGGCGGCGCCATTGAGGCCAGGGTGCTGGGACTTGGCAGACCTGCTATGAGCATCACCGGGAGCGGCGCCCACGGAATTATCGCCTCGATGCCGCTCTATGCATGGTATAAGGTGCGCGGACAGAAAGCGGCAGCCAGCGGCAAGGCAGGGGCCATGGCGGAAGCAGCGGCTGTTCATGGAAGATGCACCGAGCCGGAGAAAGCGCCTGACAGTATCGCTGCAGGAGCCGTTCCAGAAGAATCGGCTGCCTATGGAAGGTGTGCCGGCTCGGAGAAAGCGCCTGACAGTATCGCTGCAGGAGCCGTTCCGGAAGAATCGGCTGCCTATGGAAGATGCGCCGAGCCGGAGAAAGCGCCGGTCAGCGCTGGTGAAGAAGCCAAGCCGGATGAAGCGGCGCTTCTGAGAGCGACGGCGCTCAGTTATCTGATTACGATGTATATCAAGGAGTATTCCGGCAGGCTGTCGGCGTTCTGCGGGTGCGGGATTGCGGCTGGAACCGGTATGGCCTGCGGCCTGGCATTTCTGCAGGGGGCGGATGAGGCGGTAATCGCCGCAGTGATCCGGAATATGGCGAGTGGACTGACGGGAATGATCTGCGACGGGGGCAACCACGGCTGCGCGATGAAGGGAATCGTCGCCGTGGACGCGGCGTTTCGGGCTGTCAGTATGGCGAAGGCCGGCGCAAGTATAGAGAGTATCCACGGGATTAACGGGGTGACGCCGGAGGACACGATGCGTTATATGGGGATGATTGCATCTCCGGGGATGGTGCAGACGGAGAAGACGATTGTAGAGATCATGGAAGAAAAGGCGGAAAAGAGCGAATAAGTGAAACGGACAGAGGTGACAGATATGGGAGAAATCAAGGGCAGTAAAGGTGCGGACGGAAGAGACAGGGCGGCTGGCAGCAGAAGGGCAGACGGCAGAAGCGGGCCGTCAGGCGGTAAGAGGGCGGACGGCAGAAGCGCAGGCGGCAGAGGAGCCGATGGAAGGAGTACGGCTTCGGGAGGCAGACGGCCGGACGGCAAGAGCATAGCGCCGGGCGGTAAGAGAGCAGATGGCAGGAGCATCCGAAGCGGAGGTGACGAGGAAGTCTATGCAGCAAGTACACGGCACAGAGGGCGCAGGAAGAAGCGGAAGGGCAGCGTAGTGTCCAACATTATCCTGGTCATTGCGATCGCGGTATTCTGCGTATCGGCATATAAGCTTTTCACAATCGGCAAGGGATATTATGACGGCAGGAGCGAGTATGACAAGATCAAGAACCTGGCGATTGGAGACGGTGACGGCGGCGGTGAAGAGGGAGCGCCCAAGGTGAATTTTGACGAGCTTAAGGCGATCAATCCGGACACAGTAGCGTGGATCCGTTTTGACCCGGAGCCGAAGATCATAGACTATCCGGTGGTACAGGGGAAGGATAACCAGGAGTATCTGCATAAGACATTTTCTGCAAATGATAATTCCCTGGGAACAATCTTCCTGAATGTGGACAATAACCCGAACTTCACAGATGAGAACTCCATCATATACGGTCATCGTATGAAGGACGGCTCCATGTTCCGCCATCTTGTGGACTATGAAGACAAGGCGTTCTGGGAGGCGAATCCGTATTTCTACATCTATACGCCGGACGGACAGGAGATCAAGTACCATATCTATTCCATGGGGCAGGTGGTGGATACGTCGGATACCTACCTGACGGAATTTGCCTCGCAGGAGGAGTATCAGAATTTCCTGAACATGACGAAGGAAGTCTCCCTCTACGACACCGGGGTCGAGGTCAATACAAGCGATACAATCGTTACACTGTCAACCTGTACCAGCGCAAGCGACGAGCACCGGTTCGTAGTCCGCGGAGTGCGGGTCAAGGAAGGTACAGAGCAGGTGCAGTGAATGCCAAGGAGGGCGCTGAGTAAGGAGCGCACAGAGCAGGCGCAGTGAATGGCAGGGAGGGTGCTGAGTAAGAAGTGCACAGAGCAGGCGCAGTGAATGGCAGGGAGTGCGCTGAGTAAGGAGCGCACAGAGCAGGTGCAGTGAATGCCAGGGAGTGCGCTGAGTAAGAAGTGCACAGAGCAGGTGCAGTGAATGCCAGGGAGTGCGCTGAGCGAGAAGTGCACAGAGCAGGCGGTGCAGTGACGGCAGATCTGCGGGAAAAGAATGGTGCAGAAGCACGGCGGGCGGCGCTGTGCCGCAGGTATGAAGGAGGATTGCGTATGCGAAATGATTATGTATATGAGGTCGGCGATATCGTAACACTCAAGAAGCCGCATCCCTGCGGCAGCAAGGAATGGGAGATCTTAAGAGTGGGGGCAGATTTCCGCCTGAAATGCGCAGGCTGCGGCCATCAGATCATGATTGCCCGTAAGCTTGTCGAAAAAAACACAAAGGATTTGAAGAAAAAGTCTTGAAACCATTGGTATATTATGCTATCATATTAATCCGTGATACAATGAATCTGCCAGATACGGCAGATATCCTTGCTCCCGCGGGGAGAGCCGGGTTGGCAGGTCCCGTTATAGGACGGGCCGGCGGCGCTGGAAGAGCGGGGGCCAAAAGACCAGAAGGAGGTGCAGAGACGACATGAACAAGTATGAATTAGCTGTTGTTGTCAGTGCAAAGATCGAAGATGACGAGAGAGCACAGGTAGTCGAGAAGGTGAAAGCGTTAGTAGAGCGCTTCGGCGGCCAGATCTCAGACGTCGATGAATGGGGTAAGAGAAGATTGGCTTACGAGATTCAGAAGATGAGAGAAGCATACTACTATTTCATCCACTTCGATGCTGAAGCTGATGTCCCGGGCGAGATCGAACAGAGAATCCGCATCATGGACAACGTGATCAGATATTTATGCGTTAGACAGGAAGCATAAGCAGGAAGTAGAGGTAATTATATGAATAAAGTAATTTTGATGGGACGCTTAACAAGGGATCCGGAAGTAAGATATTCACAGGGAGAGAATCCGCTGGCAATCGCGCGGTTCACCCTGGCTGTTGACCGCAGGTTCAAGCGTGACGGAGAAGCAACCGCAGATTTTATCAATTGCGTGGCTTTTGGAAGACAGGCAGAACATACGGAGAGATTTTACCGTCAGGGACTTAAGGTAGTGATCACCGGACGGATTCAGACAGGAAGCTATACGAACAAGGACGGCGTGAAGGTATATACGACAGAGGTTGTTGTCGAAGAGCAAGAGTTCGCCGAGAGCAAGGCTGTGAGCGATGCCAATGCCGGAAGTTTCCGTTCCGCGCCCACACCGGCACCAGCACCGGCGCCAGTATCTGATGCAGGTGACGGCTTCATGAATATCCCGGATGGGATTGATGAGGAATTACCGTTCAACTAGGGAGTGAAAGGAGAGATAATCATGGCTTACGATAAAGGCAATCGTCCGGAAGGCGGCTTCAAGAGAAGAGGCGGCGGACGCAGAAGAAAGAAAGTATGCGTATTCTGCGGCAAGGAGAATAACGAGATTGATTACAAGGATGTAGCAAAGTTAAGAAAGTACATCTCAGAGAGAGGCAAGATTCTTCCGAGAAGGATCACAGGCAACTGTGCAAAGCACCAGAGAGCGCTTACGGTAGCGATCAAGAGAGCACGTCACATCGCCCTGATGCCATACGTACAGGAGTAGCGAGTTATAATACAGAAGGAAGGTTTTGCGCGTTCTGTCGCCGTATGTACAGAATGAAGCGGACATCATATGTATAAAAGGACCGCCGTGTTAGTCAGATTTATGACTGGCACGGCAGTCTTTTTTTATCATACCTGAGTTCATATCCAGCAGAAAATAAACCCCATTTGCAGAAAAACCTGACTTTTTTTCATTATTGTATATTTCCCCAGTCTATACCTTGCTTTCCCCCTCTTTTTTTGGTACATTAGGAGTAAGATTATAACAAGTATTCCAGGCTGATGCCCGGCAGTGCATCCACCCGCGCAGCAGAGGCTGGTGATGTATGGATGAAGCTTTGGCCCCGGGTATTTGGCAGGTGCAGAAGTCGCAGTGAATGAGAGGGATGCCTATGATAGTAGAAGTGATCAATAGCAAGGATGAACTGGAGAGTGTGGAACCTTTTCGTGTGGAATATCTTTTGTGGGGAACGAAGATGATTCCAAAGACATACGGGTATCTGGGATTTGTTCCGGAGAAGGGGTTCTATCTGAAGATGATATGTGAAGAGAGCGAACCGCTCCGCACATATGAGAATGTACTGGATCCCGTATACAGAGACAGTGCAATGGAGGCTTTTTTTCAATTCGAACACGAGAATGGGAACCGCAGGACTCTGCCTTATCTGAATTTTGAGGTCAACGCGAATGGGGCGCTGCTGGCCGGGTTTGGCAGCGGGCGGACATACCGGTCGTATTTTACGAAGGAACAGCTTCCGGCGTTTGGATGTGTTGCTTTGGTGGAGGAAGACCGGTGGAGTTTTGAGATGTGTATTCCGCTTGAGATACTGGATGGGATCTACGGTCCGCTGAATCTGGGCGTGGGGAGCCGGTTCAGATGTAATTTCTATAAGATATCGGAGACGAAGGAGATCGAGCATTACGCTTCCTGTTTCCCGATCCGGTCGAAGATTCCAAGCTTTCACATGCCGGAATATTTCGGGGATGTATGGGTCGGGAAGAACATGGACATACCGGGCAGATTCAGCGGGGATGATGCAGATGGCGGCCGGGAAGCAGGACATTACATATATTTTCCTCATACGAGGGTGAATATAGAAGAATCAAGAAAAGATAATCAGGAGGATGCATTTATGAAGATTTACAAGGCGGCAGATTACAATGAGATGAGCAGGAAGGCGGCGAATGTGATCGCGGCGCAGGTTATTATGAAGCCGGATTGCGTGTTGGGACTTGCGACAGGTTCAACCCCGATCGGGACCTACGAGAGATTAGTAGAGATGAATCAGGCGAAGGATCTGGATTTCTCTATGGTGAAGACGGTGAACTTAGATGAGTACAAGGGACTTCCGCGGACGAACGATCAGAGCTATTACTATTTTATGCATGAGCATCTTTTTGATAAGGTGAATATCGATCCGGAGAATACACATCTTCCGGATGGAACGAAGGAAGACAGTGAACAGGAATGTGCGCAGTATGAGGAAGTGATCCGTTCTCTTGGCGGAGTGGATCTGCAGCTTCTAGGGCTTGGGCACAACGGGCATATCGGATTCAACGAGCCTGCGGAGGTATTTGATAAGGAGACGCATTGTGTAGATCTTCAGGAGAGTACCATCGAGGCGAATAAGAGGTTCTTCGCTTCGGCAGATGATGTCCCAAAGCAGGCGTATACCATGGGGATCGGGACCATCATGCGTGCGAAGAAGATCCTGGTGGTCGTAAGCGGGGAAGACAAGGCGGATATCGTGGCGAAGGCATTCTTTGGGCCGGTGACTCCGGCGGTTCCGGCGTCTATTCTCCAGATGCATAATGACGTGACAATCGTAGCGGATGCCGCGGCGCTGTCCAAGATTCCACAGTAACCGGAGACCGGACAGACGGACTGCGGCTGGTAAGGGATACCCTTTTGGGGTATCCCCTGTTGTATCAGAGAAGAGAGCCGGAGGGAATCCAGAATTATATGTCAGGAAAGAGAGGACAGACTGTCCGGTAAGACATAAGGAGAGAGATATGAGCGATTGTTTGAGAGGCCGGGTTACTATCCCCACGGATGTAGATGTGGTTCCGGAGACGCTTGAGCTTGTGAAGCGCTGGGGAGCGGACGCGATCCGTGACTGTGACGGGACGGAGTACCCGGAGGAATTAAGAGATGTGGATGCGAAGGTCTATTCCACGTACTATACGACCCGAAAAGACAACGAGTGGGCGAAGGCGCACCCGGAAGAGATCCAGCAGATGTATATCATGACGCCGTTCTACAATGCGGTGGGGGATACCCTGAGGATCCATCTGATGAATCATCTGTATCCGGATATGCTGGCAGTGAATTCCCGGGACGATATCAGCAGATGGTGGGAAGTCATTGACCGTACTACGGGCAAAGTGGTGCCTGCCGCAGGAAGCGCCGGGACATATAAGGCAGAAGCCGGCAGGTGTGAGGGATCCGTGCCGGAGAAGGCAGCATGTGAAGCAGGAGCCGGGCCGGCCTGGCATTATGAGGAGAAGAGCGGCGACGTAGTAATCACGGGCGCAGAGGCGTTCCATGATTATACGGTAAGCTTTCTCGCATATATCATGTGGGATCCGGTGCATATGTACAATGCAGTGACGAACGACTGGAAGGACGTGGAGAAGCAGATAACCTTCGACGTGCGTCAGCCTGAGACGAGGAAGTTCTCCATGGAGCGTCTGCGGAGATATATTGCAGTGAACCCGCATATTGACGTGATACGTTACACCACATTTTTCCATCAGTTTACACTGATCTTTGATGAGTTTGCCCGTGAGAAATATGTGGACTGGTATGGCTACTCGGCTTCTGTCAGTCCTTATATCTTAGAGCAGTTCGAAAAGGAAGCAGGATATGCGTTCCGGCCGGAGTATATTATCGACCAGGGATATATGAACAATACCTACCGTGTACCGTCAAAAGAGTTCCGTGATTTTCAGGATTTCCAGAGAAGGGAAGTCGCGAAGCTGGCGAAGGAGATGGTGGATATCACCCATGAGTGCGGAAAAGAAGCGATGATGTTCCTTGGGGATCACTGGATCGGTATGGAGCCGTTCATGGATGAATTCAAGAGTATCGGGCTGGACGCGGTGGTGGGAAGTGTGGGCAATGGAGCCACGCTCAGACTGATCAGTGATATCGAAGGAGTCAGATATACCGAAGGGCGTTTCCTGCCGTACTTTTTCCCGGATACTTTCCATGAGGGCGGCGATCCGGTGAAAGAGGCGAAGGTGAACTGGGTAACGGCGAGACGGGCGATCCTGCGCAAGCCGATCGACCGGATTGGCTATGGCGGGTATCTGAAGCTGGCAATGGAGTTCCCGGAGTTTATTGATTATGTGGAGGAGGTCTGCCGGGAGTTCCGTGTTCTGTATGAGAATATCAAGGGGACGACGCCTCATTGTGTCAAGAAGATTGCAGTGCTGAACAGCTGGGGCCGTATGCGGGCATGGGGCAACCATATGGTTCATCATGCGTTGTATTATAAGCAGAATTATTCCTATGCGGGCGTTATCGAGGCGCTGAGCGGCGCGCCCTTTGACGTGAAGTTCATAAGCTTTGACGATATCCGGGAGAATCCGGCGGCGCTGGATGATATAGATGTAATCCTGAACGTGGGAGATGCATATACGGCGTACACAGGCGGAGAGAACTGGAAGGATGAAAAGATCCTGACGGCTGTGAAGCGGTTCGTACACCGCGGCGGCGGTTTCATCGGCGTCGGCGAACCGGCTGCGTACCAGTGGCAGGGAAGGTTCTTCCAGTTGTCGGGAGTCCTTGGCGTGGAGGAAGAGACCGGATTCACGCTGAATGTGGATAAATATAACTGGGAGGAACACGCACACTTTATTACCGGGGATTGCAAGGGGCAGATTGACTTTGGCGAGGGCAAGAAGAATATCTACGCATTAGACGGGACGACCGTGATCTGCCAGCGCGATAAGGAAGTACAGCTTGCGGCGAATACCTTCGGCGAGGGACGCGGCGTGTATATCAGCGGGCTTCCCTACAGCTTCGAGAACAGCAGGCTTCTGTACCGGGCGATTCTGTGGGCTTCGGGTGCGGAGGATGAGCTTTTGCGGTGGTTTTCCAGTAATTATAACGTGGAGGTCCACGCTTATATTAAGAACGGGAAGTACTGCGTGGTGAATAATACTTACGAACCTCAGAGTACGACGGTGTATAAGGGTGACGGCTCAAGTTTTGAACTTGACCTTCGGGCAAATGAGATCATCTGGTATGAGATCTGATGGATTCTGTTACAATGTGAAAGGAGGGGAGCTTAGAAGCTCCCCTCTGCCATTGCCTTAATCGACAGCGCATACTCCGAAGGGGTCATGCCGGTCGATTTCTTGAACTGCCGTGAAAAGTAGTGGATGGAGGAATACCCTAACTGCTCGGAGATCTGTGTAAAATTCAGGTGTCCCGTCCGTATCATTTCTTTTGCCGCGTTGATCTTCAGCAGGGTAAAATACTCGATAATCCCCATGCCGCACCGTTCTTTGAAAATCTTCTGCAGCTGTGACCGCCCCACCAGATTGTCCCGGCAGATCTGTTCGATGGTGACGGCGGCGTTAATCCGGACGGCAAGGTAGTCGGTCACACGGCTGAATATCTCGGCGTCGCTCTTGCTCTTGGTGGACTTGAGGGGAGCTGCCTTCGCGGCCTCCCCCGGGATGGCAAGGGGGTTCGAATACCGGCGGACCAGATGGATCAGAAGATGCTCCAGATACAGACAGATCAGCTGCTCCGCACCAAACATGTCCGGTTCCTTACGCGGCATATTCTGGAGATAGGGATCGTCCAGCCGGCAGTCAAAACACCGTCTCGCCTCGATGATGATATTCGCAAGGATATTGCGCTCCGTCTCATCGATCTTAAGCGTCTTCTCCCGGAAAAATGACATCGCCTCGTCCTCACAATGAAAAGAGATCACGACCAGATTCGGTGCAATCCTCCCGGTCGCCTGCACACTGTGGAATTCATTCGGCTGATGAAAGGCGATATCGCCCCGTTTCAGTACCGCAGTCTCATTTCCTGCAGTCACGTTCACCTCTCCCTTATCCACACAGACAAATTCCCAGAAATCATGTGTTTCCCCCTCAAAAGAAAAATTGCTCATGTACTCAAAATAATGAATGCTGTAAATTTTATTAATTGATATAGATTTTTTCAAAATAACTCCATTATAACTCATAACGAACCTCTAACTATATTGACTTTATTCGAACTGCTATACCGCGAAGCGGGCCTTTTCAAGAAGAAATACTAGGACACCGCTATGTCCTAGTATAACCCACATGAATTAACCGTACGTTTCGCTGGCCTTCTTTCCCGAGAGCACATGTGTAAAAGCCTCGATGTAGCCCACTACACCTACGCATTAACACATGCGCTCTCGAAAAAGCAGGCTCACCGAAACGTATCGGTAATTCGTGTGGGTTATACTAGTTTTGCCGGTTGTAAATCCATTTCCAGAGCACAGGAAGTTGGGAGATGCCCTTCCTATAAGCAGACATTTCAGGGCGTTTTTAACGGAGGTGAGATCCACGACTTACGGAGACTTAGGCTCGAAGGCATTCCTGAGAGTCTTAGTCGCAGTTAGTCGTTAGCTCACCGGAGTGTTGCCCAGTCTGTGTTAGGAAGGGCATCTCCCAACTTCCGTCCCTTGAATAACAACTATAACCATATTACCGCATTTTGCCGCAAATGAAAAGTCCGGAAAAGCAGATTGTGCAAATCAAGGAGAATATAATACAAAGCTTTTTACCTGTCTATGTACTACAATGGCTATAGATGAAGCAATCAATATACGGATATCAGAAATATGGAGGTAAGGAAGATGGATAAACCGGTATTAGTAATCATGGCAGCAGGCATGGGGAGCCGTTACGGGGGACTGAAGCAGATCGACCCGGTAGACGGCGAAGGACATATCATTATGGATTTTTCCCTGTTCGACGCCAGAAAGGCAGGGTTCGAAGAGGTTATCTTCATCATCAAGAGAGAGAATGAGGCAGATTTCAAAGAAGCAATCGGAGACCGTGTCGGAAGATATATGAAGGTTTCCTATGCGTTTCAGGAGATTGACAATATCCCGGAAGGGTACGAGGTCCCGGAAGGGCGCGTGAAGCCATGGGGAACGGCGCATGCGGTACTTAGCTGTATCGATCAGGTGAACGGACCATTCGCGGTAATCAATGCAGACGATTATTATGGAAGAGAGGCGTTCGAACTGATCTACAACCACCTGGCGTCACATCAGGACGACGACAAATACCGCTATACGATGGTCGGATACATGCTTGCCAACACCGTGACAGATAACGGCCATGTGGCGCGGGGAGTCTGTGAGATGAACCAGGACGGAGAACTGGTTGGAATCACCGAGAGGACCAAGATTGAGAAGCGCGGCGGCGGGATTGCATTCACGGAGGATGACGGAGAGACATGGACGCCGGTTCCGGGCGATACCACGGTATCCATGAATATGTGGGGATTCACACACAGCATTTTGAAAGAGATCCGCGACCGTTTTCCTGCGTTCCTGGATCAGGGGAATCAGAACAATCCAATGAAATGTGAGTATTTTCTTCCGGCGGTTGTGAGCGACCTTCTGGGGGAGGGCCGTGCGACGGTGGCTGTGCTCAAATCCGCGGACAAATGGTATGGAGTAACTTATAAAGAGGACAAGCCGGTGGTTGTCGCGGCGATTCAGAGAATGAAAGAAGAAGGGCTCTATCCGGAGCACCTGTGGGAGGAAGTATAATGGGAGAAGCATCACCGATTCAGATTGCAGAGGCGATAGGTAATTTTCAGTTTAACGGAAGGCTCGTGAGAGGGTGCGCGTATGGAAACGGTCACATCAATGACACATATCTTCTGACTTTCCAGATCTCCGGCATGGGGAGCATCAAGGTCATCCTGCAGAAGATGAATAAGGATGTGTTCGCGAAGCCGATCGAACTGATGGAAAATGTCATGGGCGTGACAGCGTATCTGAGAGAGCAGATCATCAAGAACGGCGGGGATCCGGAGAGGGAGACGCTGAATGTGATCCCGGCTTACGACGGCAGGCCGTATTACCGGGATTCTTACGGTGAATACTGGCGTTCCTATAAGTTTATTACGGATGCTACCAGCTATGACGTGGTTGAGAAGCCGGAGCATTTCTACCAGAGCGCGGTTGCATTCGGTAATTTCCAGTGCATGCTGGCAGATTATCCGGCCGATACGCTGAATGAGACCATCGTCGGGTTCCATGATACGCGGGCAAGATTCGCCGTATTTAAGAAAGCGGTAGAAGAAGACGTGCTGGGAAGGGCGGCTTCTGTGAAGGAAGAGATCCAGTTTGTGCTGGACAGAGAAGACGTTGCGAATTATTTCTCCGAGCTTCAGGATAAGGGAGAACTGCCGCTTCGTGTTACGCACAATGATACGAAGCTGAATAACATCATGATTGACAACAAGACGGGCAGGGCGATCTGTGTCATTGATCTGGATACGGTTATGCCGGGACTTGCCATGAATGATTTCGGGGATTCTATCCGCTTTGGCGCCAGCACGGCGGCAGAGGACGAGCGGGACCTGTCTAAGGTATCCTGCAGTATGGAGCTGTTTGAACTGTACGCCAGAGGATTCATAGAAGGATGCGCGGGAAGGCTGACCGACCGGGAGATCGAGCTTCTGCCGATGGGAGCCAAGGTCATGACCTTCGAGTGTGGTATGCGTTTCCTGACAGATTATCTCCAGGGAGACCATTATTTCAAGATTCACAGGGAAGGCCACAACCTTGACCGCTGCCGGACACAGTTCAAGCTGGTTTCCGATATGGAAGCGAAATGGGATACCATGAAGGGGATCGTGGAGAAGTACGGACGGATGTAGACGGTTCGTAAGTAGTCAGAGAGAAAAGCAATTACGAGGCGGCAGCCGAAAGTAATGTGGGAGTTATCGGAAGAGTCTGCTGCAAAACGCATTGTTCATACAATATATAGCGTATATTTGAATGATTAATACATATATATTGTATGGAACAGCTGTTTTGCGACAGACTCTTTCTTTTTGCGCTGAAAAGTGGTATAATAACAACCGTATATTTTGTTCTTAGGCAGACATGAGGTGAAACTATGTTGGATAAGAAAAAAGAAGCGGAGAAGATAAAGTTAAAGGGGCAGCTGAAGCTGTACATCCGGTGGCCGGCGATCGTAGCGGTATTGCTTGTTCTGGTGAACATATGGGTCTACGTGATCGACCGGAGGGCGGGCACTCTGATGGGGATGTTCGTGGTGGTCTACGTCATAGTGGCCGGCTGGCTCTATCTGCGCAGTAAGTCGGTGATCTTGAAGGATCTGGTAGAGTTTGCGGCGCAGTACGGGATCGTGCAGAACACGCTCCTTAAGGAGCTGACCGTGCCGTATGCGATCCTCCTGGACGACGGGAAGACGCTGTGGATCAACGATCTGTTCAAGCAGATTCTCGGCGGGAAGCCCCGGCGGGACGTGCCCATCGGGAAGTATATTCCGGAGCTGAATACCAGTATATTTCCCAAAGAGGATAACGATACCGTAGAGATGGACGTGTATCTCGGCACGAAGGAGTTCAAGGCGGAGCTTAGACGGGTGTCGGTGGAGGGCTTCAATGATACGGGACTTCTGCTGCAGATGCCGGCGGAGAAGGAGTATTTTATAGCCGTGCATCTGCAGGACGTGACGGAGCTTAACCAGTACATCAAGGCGAACGAAGAGCAGAGGCTTCTGGCCGGCCTGATCTACATTGATAATTATGATGAAGTGATCAACAGTGTGGAGGAGGTACGCCAGTCTCTTCTGATGGCGCTGGTGGACAGGAAGATCAACCAGTACATCGCGAAGGTTGACGGGATCGTCAAGAAGATGGAGACGGATAAGTATTTTATCGTGCTCCAGAAGCAGTATTTTAAGCAGCTTGAGGCGGATAAGTTCTCGATTCTTGAGGATGTCAAGTCGGTTAATATCGGCAACGGGATACCGGCTACGTTAAGTATCGGGCTGGGACTTAGCGGAGAGTCCTATTCCCAGAGTTATAATTTCGCACGGGTGGCCATAGACCTTGCGCTTGCCCGGGGCGGCGACCAGGCGGTGATCAAGGACTGCCATGGGATTACTTATTATGGCGGTAAGCGCGAGCAGACCGCGAAGAATACACGTGTGAAGGCACGTGTGAAGGCGGAGGCGTTAAGAGAATTTATCACGCTTAAGGATAAGATCTTCGTCATGGGGCATAAGCTGACGGATGCGGATGCATTTGGCGCCGCCATGGGTATTTGCCGTGCGGCTGCGGCGATGGAGAAGAAGGCTTATATCGTGATCAACGAGGTATCGGCTTCCCTGCGTCCGATGTATGAGTGCTTCGAGCGGGATCCGAATTATCCGGAGGAGCTGTTCCTTAAGTCCCATCAGGCGATCGAGATGGCGGATGAGAACTCCATGGTGGTGGTTGTGGACACGAACCGTCCGCAGATGACGGAGTGCGAGGAACTGCTTAAGAAGACGAAGACGATCGTAGTGCTCGACCATCACAGGCAGAGCAGCGACAACATTGAACAGGCTTTGTTATCCTATATAGAGCCGTATGCATCTTCGGCGTGCGAGATGGTTGCCGAGGTGCTGCAGTATATCGTGGACGATATCCGGATTCCGAAGATCGAGGCGAGCTGTATGTATGCGGGTATCATGATCGACACGAATAACTTCGTCAACCATACAGGCGTGCGTACATTTGAGGCGGCGGCGTTCCTGCGCCGGTGCGGGGCGGATATCACGATGGTCCGCAAGCTGTTCCGCGACGATATGGGCTCTTATCGCGCCAAGGCGGAGATTATCAGCAGCGCCAAGGTGTATCATGACCGGTTCGCCATTGCGAAGGGGACGAATCTTCAGATTGAGAGTCCCACCATCATCGGAGCCCAGGCGGCCAATGAACTGCTGGATATCAGCAACATCAAGGCTTCGTTCGTGCTGACGGAGTACAATGGAAGGATCTATGTGAGCGCCAGGTCGATTGACGAGGTGAATGTGCAGATCATCATGGAACGTCTCGGCGGCGGCGGACACCTGAATGCTTCAGGGGCGCAGTTCGATCATACGAACATGGATGAGGCGGTCGCGTCTCTTAAGAGGGTAATTGACGATATGATAGAAAGAGGAGATATTTGAGATGAAGGTAATATTGACAGAAGACGTTAAGGCGTTAGGCAAGAAGGGCGAGATCGTGGAAGTGAGCGACGGTTACGCCAGGAATTTTATTTTAAAGAAGAAGAAGGGCTTAGAGGCCAACAATAAGAATCTTAACGACCTGAAGCTTAAGAAGGCGAATGAGGATAAGCTTGCACAGGAGCAGTATGAGGCGGCCAGGGAGCTGGGAAAGAAGATTGAGGCGGGAAAGGTGGAGATGTCCATCAAGACCGGCGAAGGCGGTAAGGCGTTTGGGTCGATAGCCTCCAAGGAGATTGCCGCAGAGGTAAAGGAGCAGATGGGACTCGAGGTGGACAAGAAGAAGATCCAGCTTAAGGAGTCCATCAAGACGCTGGGTACGCATACGGTGCCGGTCAGGCTGCATCCCAAGGTGACTGCGGATCTTAAGGTAATCGTGACAGAAGAGGCATAGAGCGGGGAAGGATAGCATGGAAGAAGCGCTTATCAAGCGGGTGATGCCCCATAGTATAGAGGCGGAGCAGTCCGTGGTAGGGGCGATGCTGATGGATAAGGATGCCATAACGACATCCTCTGAGATCATCAGCGGGAGTGATTTCTACCAGAGTGCATACGGGGTTATATTTGACTCCATGGTGGAACTGTATAATGAAGGAAAGCCGGTGGACCTGATCACCCTGCAGGAAAGACTCAGGGAGAAGGATGTCCCGCCGGAGGTGGCGAGCCTTGAGTTCGTCAAGGACCTGGTGACGGCGGCGCTGACCTCGGCAAATGTGAAATACTATGCGCAGATTGTAGCCGATAAGGCGCTGATGCGCAGGCTGATCCGGCTGAATGAGGAGATTGCCAATACCTGTTACGCCGGTAAGGAACCCCTGGAAGCAGTGCTTGAGAAGACAGAGCGGTCTGTGTTCGAACTGCTGCAGAGGCGCAATACCGATGAATTCGTACCAATCAAGCAGGTGGTGCTAAGCGCCCTTGAGCGGATTGAGCGCGCGTCGAAGACGAAGGGGACTGTGACAGGCATTCCGACTGGCTTCATTGACCTGGATTATAAGCTGTCAGGACTGCAGCCCTCTGACCTGGTGCTGATCGCGGCCAGACCTTCGATGGGAAAGACTGCGTTCGTCCTGAATATCGCCCAGTATATCGCGTTCAAGAAGGAGAAGAGCGTAGCGGTATTCAGTCTTGAGATGTCGAAGGAGCAGCTGGTGAACCGTCTGTTCTCTCTGGAATCCCAGGTAGACGCCCAGGCCATCCGGACGGGTAACATGAAGGACTCGGACTGGGAGAAGCTGATCGAAGGCGCCGGGGTGATCGGCAAGTCCCGGCTTATCATAGACGATACCCCGGGTATCTCTATATCAGAGCTGCGGTCCAAGTGCAGGAAGTATAAGCTGGAGCACGGACTGGATATCGTCATCATCGACTATCTGCAGCTGATGACGGGAAGTGTGGGCAGGAGTTCGGAGTCCAGACAGCAGGAGATCTCGGAGATCTCCCGGTCTCTGAAGGGACTTGCGAGAGAGCTGAATGTCCCGGTAGTCGCGCTGTCCCAGTTAAGCCGTGCGGTAGAGCAGCGCCCGGACAAGCGCCCGATGCTCTCCGACCTGCGTGAATCCGGGGCGATCGAGCAGGACGCCGACGTGGTGATGTTCATCTACCGTGATGAATATTATAATAAGGATTCTGAATTCAAGAAGCAGGCAGAGATTATTATCGCCAAGCAGAGAAACGGCCCGGTCGGGACCGTTAATCTGGCGTGGCTTGGCGAATACACGAAGTTCGCGAACCTGAGCAGGGACTAGATATATTAGATGTACTAGGCAGGCAGGAAGAATCTTTTCAGTTTTGCTGCCGGGCCGGATTCGGCCGCGTTCTTCCGGTAGGTCTGCTGCTGACGGATGAGCTGGTCCAGTTTCCGGAACTCTTCTTCCTCCCGGCGCTCTCTGGCGTCCAGAAGGAAGGACATCTCCCTGGTGATCATCGACAGCAGCACTTCGTTATTATTTTCAAGCATCCGTTTCAGATGAAGCTGGTCCCGGGTCCTTCGGATATCCGGGATCAGCGCTTTTAATTCCTCGAACGGAACACCTTGTTCGTATAGTTCTTTGATACAGTTGAATAATCTGGTATCATCCTTTGTCTCCCTCTTCAATTGCTCTAATGCTTTGTTGCTCATAATTTTATACCCCCTTGTCAGAGCTTGTCCTGTCTGCCCGGACGGCGTGCATATGTATACGACGGTATCCGTATCACGGTAGGCAAGCTGTCCGCGTCGTAGTATGACCGGGTATCCATATCACGGCATGCGGGATGTCCGCATTGTAGTATGACCGACGTCAATACTGTAGTATGGGCGGAGCGTATCTCACGGCGTGCCGGGCGTATCGTATGCTCCCTAAACGTGTCCGGGATATCAGGCATCCATATCATAGCATGTCCTGCCCGCGAAACAAGTAAAAGCGCGTCGGCAGAACGGATGGATTGTTGACAGGATAGTACAAAACGCGCAAAAAAAGAAAGGCATGTAACAAGAATGAAGTCCCGTCACGATACCCTTCTTTTATCTTCTCATAATCTGTGGGTATATTAACCCTGAGAAATTGCTCCTGTAGGACACTGAGCAGCGCAGGCGCCACAGTCAACACAAGCGTCAGCATCGATCTCAAAATGATCTGCTCCCTGAGAGATAGCTCCAACTGGACATTCAGCTTCGCATGCTCCACAGCTAACACATTCATCACTAATTACGTGTGCCATTGGTATGTACCCTCCTTTTTTAGTATGATAAAACTAAGGCTTATACAGCCTATCAATATCATAATACAAAAGGAGAAAATATACAAGAGAAAGTAAAAGCTTTTGAATAGAAAAAGCTTATAAGTAGAAAAAGCTTATAAAAATTTAAGAAAATATTCAACAAATCTACGCGGAATTGGTGTATAGTGGTGTTTGTTAATATTTTATTAAAATATGGGAGAGATGTATCATGAGAAAGTTATGCAGTATCATGGCTGTCATCGTATGCGCGGCGATGTGTGCATGCGCGTGTGCGGCCCCTAAGGATGCAGGCAGTACGAAGAAGCCGGAAGCTACGGCTGAGGATACAGGGAAGGATCAGGCAGATAAGAAGGAGAAGGAGTATCAGAAGAAGCTGGATCTGATCAGTCCTTCGGCTTACGATAATGTGATGGGCTTAAAGCTTCCGGCAGGGACGACGCTGTCCGTGATTGGCAAGGCGGAGGGAGTGCCTTACTGGGACGAGGTGAAGAAGGGCGCCGAGCAGGCGGTAGAAGATATCAATGAGAACCTTGGCTATGAGGGCAAGGATAAGGTGAAGGTCACCTACAGCGCCCCGGGAGAGCCGGATAATGTTGACGAGCAGGTGAATATCCTGGACGAAGAGCTTGCCAGATATCCGGCGGCTGTGGCAATCGCCATTGCGGATGCAAGGGCGTGCGAGGTGCAGTTTGATCTTGCGGCAGAGAGCGATATCCCTGTGGTTGCATTCGATTCCGGAAGTGATTACCAGGGCCTGATGGCGACCGTAGAGACCGACAACCGTGCGGCCGCAAAGGAGGCGGCCGCGAGGATGGCAGAGCTTGTGGAAGATGCAGGCGAGATCATCCTCATCATCCATGATTCCAAGTCAGAATCAGCGATGAGCCGGGAGAGTGGGTTCAGGGAAGAACTGGCGGCGAACCATCCGGACGTTACAATTGCGGAGGTATGCTATCTGGACCAGCTTGCAGAGATGAAGGAGAAGATTGCGGCCGAGATTAACGCCGGAACCTGGAGCCTGAATCCGGATGAAGGCGTCCGGACAGCCTCCGGTACGGAGAGCGGAGCGGATGGAAGCGGGCAGGACGGGCAGGATACGGCGGCCACAGGCGACGTACAGGGAGCGGAGCCGGTAGACGGCGCTGTCACCGCAGACATGATTACAGAAGAGGATGTGACAGATTATATCTTTGGCCGGCATCCGGAGGCAAAAGGGATCTACGCTACCAACGGGGAGGCCGTCCGGTTTGCATTGGACGCTGTGGAACGTGGTGAGACTAAGATCCCCATCATCGGTTACGACGCAGATGAAGACGAGATAGAGGCGCTGAAGGACGGCCGTGTAGAAGCGCTGATTGTCCAGAATCCGTTTGGGATGGGCTACGCCGCGGTGATAGCGTCTGCGAGAGCCGCGCTTTCCATGGGGAATGAAGCGGTGGTCGACACCGGATACTTCTGGCTTACCAGGAAGAACCTCGAAGACGACAGCATACAGAAGATACTGTACGCAGAAAGCAGGCCGTCCGGAAGGTTCCGCTGGATATAATAACGCAGAAGGTAAGGCGTCCGGCAGATTCCGCTAGATATAATAACGCAGAAGGTAAGGCGTCCGGAAGGTTCCGCTGGATATAATAACGCAGACAAAAAGACAGGTCTCATAAGAAACCTGTCTTTTTGTTTGATATGCCATCTCTGTATTGTGGATGTTCTGATACCGACATGCTAATACATCATAGTTACTAGCAAGTTCAGTGATATCAGCAAAATATATATCAATCAGCGGCGTCTTCCGCATCTGCGGGCGGCGCCTCCGGAAGGTACAGATGTACAAGTTCGATCCGGTTCTTATCCAGCTTCTCAACGACCATGTGGATGCCGTCCTCCGTGTCAAGCGTATCTCCTGTCTCCGGAAGGCGGTCGAGCCGCTCGATGATGAATCCGCCCAGCGAATCATACTCATCAGAATTCAGCGTAAGCTCAAGCCTGTCATTGAGATCGTCCAGGTTAATGGAACCTTCTACGATATACTCGCGTTCGTCGATCTCCTGTATAAAATCCTCTTCATTCTCGTCATATTCGTCATGGATCTCACCGACAATCTCCTCCAGGATATCTTCAAGGGTAATCAGTCCGGCCGTCTCGCCGTATTCGTCCAATACGATCGCGATGTTGAAGGATGCCTGACGCATCTCTACAAGAAGCTCCGAGATACTCTTATACTCATACGTAAAATACGCTTCTCTTAAGATGTCTTCTATATGAAATCCATTCGTGTTGTCATATAACAGCAGATCCTTCATATTAATAGTACCAACCACGTTATCCGTAGTATCCCTGAATACCGGAAGACGCGTATACTTATCCTCACGGAAGATACCAATCAGTTCGCTGTAGGTACTGTTGATATCTGCAAATGTTACATGGACGCGGGGAACCATCACATCCTTTGCCCTGGCGTCGCCCAGGTCAAACACGTTGTTGATCATCTCCCGCTCGTCAGATTCGATCACTCCGTCCTCATGGCTTACGTCTACGATCGTCCGAAGTTCCGTCTCTGTCATGGCAGTCCGCCTGTCGTTAGGATCGACACGGAGAAGGAAAAGAATACCGATAGAAAGTCCGTTGATAACGAAGATGAATGGTGTCATAAGCTTCATAAATATACTGATGACCGGCGCGTATAACAGAGCCATCTTCTCTGCATGTATGGTAGCCATGGTCTTAGGCGTTATCTCTCCAAATAAAAGTATCAGTACGGTCAGGATACCGCTTGCGGCCGCGACCATAGAGCCTCCGAAGCTGTAAGCAAGAGAAGTAGTCAGGGATGCTGCGGACAGATTGACGATATTGTTGCCGATGAGGATCGCGCTCAGCATCTTGCCGGAATCCTCCGTTATGGCCAGAACCGTTCCGGCACGCTTGTTACCTTCGTCAACCAATGCGCGGATCCGTATCTTGTTCACGGTGGTCAGCGCTGTCTCGGCAGATGAGAAGAATGCGGAGAGCAGCAGCAAAATTAACAGAATAATGAGTTGTATGGCATCACTCGAGTCCAATTGATCAGTTCACTCCTTTTTATTTCATGTATTCGCAGAATCCCGCTCTGCCTGATCCTGTGAGATTCTGGAAGTGCATTTACATCACTTGGAATTAATATACCGCATTTATCTGGATTTTGCAAGAGTACATTGAATTTGATTCTTAATTAGTGTATGCTTAGTATGTGCAAAATATAAAATCAGAGATGGAGAATAATATGGAACAGAGGATATATAATAGATTAGCGGAGATTATACCGCAGGAGCGCATCAGGTGCGGGGAACCTATGAAGGAGCATACGACATTCCGGATCGGCGGTCCGGCAGAGGTGTTCGTGACGCCTGAGAGCATGGAAGAGATCCGGGCAGTGGCCGGGGTGTGCCGCAGGGAACATATCCCGTACTATGTGCTGGGCAACGGCAGCAACCTGCTGGTGTCGGACGATGGCGTGCAAGGCGTGGTGGTACAGACCACAGGTAAGATGAAGGAGATACGGGCAGACGGGGAAGTCGTGACGGCGCAGGCGGGCGCGCTTCTGTCTGCGGTTGCGAACCGTGCGCTTAAGGAAGGACTTACAGGGTTCGAGTTTGCGGCGGGGATTCCGGGAAGCCTTGGCGGCGCCTGTGTGATGAATGCGGGAGCCTACGGCGGCGAGATGAAGGATGTGACAGAGACGGTTACGGTGCTTACGCCGGAGGGTGAGATTCTTACGATTCCGGGTGCGCAGATGGAATTCGGTTACAGGACCAGCATTGTCGCGAAGAAGGGATATATCGTGCTGGAAGCACAGATACGCCTGCGAAGAGGAAAGAAGGAAGAGATCGAGGCGCTGATGGACGACCTGAGACAGCGGCGTGTGAGCAGGCAGCCGCTGGAATATCCAAGCGCGGGAAGCACCTTCAAGAGACCGGAAGGGTATTTTGCAGGGAAGCTGATACAGGATGCGGGCCTTCGGGGATATACCGTCGGCGGCGCGCAGGTGTCGGAGAAGCACTGCGGGTTCGTGATCAACAGAGGGGGCGCCGCCGCGGCTGATGTGATGGAGCTGATGCGCAGGGTGTCCGATACGGTGGAGGAGAGATTCGGGGTCAGGCTGGAACCGGAAGTGAAGAGATTAGGCAATTTCGAAGAAGGCTAAAGAGAACAGACTGGGAGAATTCATAAGATGAGATGTGTGATTGTGACAGGGATGTCAGGCGCAGGCAAGAGTACCGCGCTTAAGATGCTGGAGGATGTGGGATATTTCTGTGTAGATAACCTGCCGGTGCCGCTGATCCCCAAGATGGCGGATCTGCTGCGTGTGCCGGGAAGCGAACTTAACAAGGCGGCTCTGGGCGTGGATATCAGAAGCGGGCAGAGCCTTGAGGAGATGGCAGAGGTACTTGGGGAGCTTGACAAGACGGGGATGAAGTATGAGATCTTGTTTCTGGAATCCTCGGACCATGTGCTGATCAAGAGATACAAGGAGACCAGGCGTTTCCACCCGCTGGCGGGCAATGAAGGACGCGTGGACGAAGGGATACGCAAGGAGCGGGAGCGGATCCGTTTCCTGAAGGACAAGGCAGATTATCTGGTTGACACAAGCCATATGCTTACCAGAGAACTGAAGGCAGAGCTGAATAAGATATTCGTGCGGAATAAGGAGTACAAGAACCTGTATATCTCCGTGCTTTCTTTCGGATTCAAGTACGGGCTTCCTACGGACGCGGACCTGGTGTTTGACGTACGTTTCCTTCCGAACCCGTATTACATTGATGAACTGAGGCCAAGAAGCGGCAACGACAGGGAGGTCCGGGACTTTGTGATGAGCAATCCCAAAGCCGGAGAGTTCCTTAAGAAGCTGACAGACCTGGTTGAATTCCTGATCCCCAACTATGTGCAGGAAGGGAAGACCCAGCTTGTGATCGGAGTGGGGTGTACCGGCGGCAAGCACCGCTCGGTTACCCTTGCCAATGAACTGTTCGAGGCGCTCAAAGAGAACGAGAATTACGGTATACGTGTCGAACACCGGGATATAGGCAAGGACGCGATCACGAAGGCGAGATAGAAAGCGGGTCCTGACAGCCTGCCGCGGGGATCCCGCCGCATGGAATATACGCACGGGACAGACAAAGAGAACAGAGGTAGGATAGGAATGTCATTTTCGGGCACCATAAGGGAAGAATTATTAGGGCATTATGCGAAGGCAAGACACTGCCGGCTGGCGGAATTATCGGCTTTTATCCATATGTCCGGGGAATTCTTCGAAGACAGAAGAGGCATATGCGGCATAAGATTTCATACGGAAAATTTTACAGTTGCAAGAAAATGCTTTACATTATTGAGAAAAACATTTAATATAGGTACAGGTATCGTAGTCCATAGGAATATGACGAAGGGAAGTTCAAGTTATGATATCTATGCCAAAGGAGAAGAACTGCTTGCAGTTAAGAATGCAATGGTACAGGCCGTCTGCTGTAAGAGAGCTTATATCCGCGGCGCATTTATCACAGCAGGTTCTATGAGTGATCCGAGCAAATCTTATCATTTTGAGATTGTCTGCAATACGCAGGGGGAGGCGGAGTATCTCAGGAATCTGATAAGCGCCTTTGAACTGGATGGGAAGATCGTCGCAAGAAAGAGGAACTATGTCGTATATCTGAAGGAGGGCTCGCAGATTGTGGATATTCTGAATGTCATGGAGGCACACGTGGCGCTTCTTGAATTCGAGAATATCAGGATTATGAAGGATATGCGTAATTCTGTCAACCGCAAGGTCAACTGTGAGACGGCGAACATTAATAAGACTGTATCTGCTGCTGTCAGGCAGATGGAAGACATCAAGTATATACGTGATACCGTTGGTTTTGACAAGCTGCCGGAGGGATTGAAGGACGTTGCCCTTACACGTCTTGCGTATCCCGACGCAACGCTTAAGGAACTGGGAGGTTTGCTTGAGTCCCCTGTGGGGAAGTCCGGAGTGAACCACCGGCTCAGGAAGTTGAGTGAGATAGCGGTAAAGTTAAGGGAATAGCAAGGAGGAACATTTTTTTATGACTAAGAAACCTGTTACTATTCAAAACAACATGGATATGGAGGATCGCCCGATTGCACATCTGGTTCAGGAGGCAAGTCAGTACGCGAGCCAGGTGTTTATTGAGATCGACAATAAGAAGATCAACGCCAAGAGCATTATGGGGATGATGAGCTTGAAGCTGCAGAAAGGCGAGTGTATCACAGTGGTAGCAGAGGGGAATGACGAGACTGAGGCTGTGGCCGGAATTGAAGATTTTCTTGTCGCAGGCAATTAGATTGTATGTAATCGGATGCCGACGCACATCGTGTCCTGCTTAAGATCTGACATCTGACCAGACCGGTTTTGGCCGGGCAGTTTGCCGGGGAAGATGTCCGGGGGGATGGACCGGGAAGACCGGATACGGCTTTGGCTGTGAACGGCCCGCATGACAGATGGTGTGTAGGGGAGAGGTTCGAATCAGTATACATAATCAGTAACTGGCGGGGGTTGTCTTAAGACAGCCCCTTTGTATGTGGCTGCTTTGCCGATATGGGGGTATTTTAGAAGGAGAGGTGTTCATGATATGAAGCGATTGTTATTTATCTATAATCCGCGCGCCGGGAAGGAACTGCTGAAGCCGAAGCTGTCGGATATTATAGATATATTTGTAAAGGCAGGCTATGAGGTGACGGTATATCC
>CAMSTW010000030.1 GCA_947063855.1 uncultured Dorea sp. | reverse complement strand
TAATCAGCAGATCCATACGAATGGGTTCTTTGCTCAGGTTAAATTCCCTTTGGAATTCAAGGTCACCCTTATTTGATATAAATTCAAGCTCTGCCGCGCCATAAAAACCGGGATGCCATTGGATATTGACTGCTTCAGGAATATCTGCCAACAGCCCACCTCCGTTCTATCTTTCAGGAAATGTTTTCTTACAATCCTATACTAACATCTAAGATAAAAATTAGCAAGTCATTCCTTCCCTGCAAATTGGCTGAATCAAATCTTCCCCAAATCTTTTTATTCCCGAAAAATCTATATATAGAATTTATTTCATTAACTATAGCTATAATTCCAATGCTGGTAACGGAAATGGAGGTGCCAACTATCCGAATAACGGGAATGGTACTGCAGGCGGCAGCTATCCGAATGGAGGCAGTAACATGGGCAACGGTTCGCAGCCTGCGAACGGAGGAGCCCCGCAAGGCGGTTCTTACCAGTCAAATGCCCCTGCACAGAATAGATCCGTTGGAAACCAGATGTACCAGCAGCAGGACAGAAACACCCAGTATGGCCAACAGCAGGGCGGGTTTGCCGGAGACGGGTTTACCAACATCTAAATCAAAAGACAAAGGAGCCAGAGCCGTTATCAGTCAGATCTGTCAGAGATTACCGGAATATCCTCTATGCTGTATTTGCCCAGGCAACAATTGACGGAAGTCTTTTGGACGACCAGAAATCACTTTGCACAATCTCAGGCACAGTTGCGCATCCATACTGATCAACAAAGGGTGGGACATTAAGAAACTTCAATACTGGTTGGGGCACACAGATGCCCAGACGACCTTGAATATATATTCCCACTTTATACGACAGAGGTTAAATGCAAGTGATAATGACCTAAGCCAGATATCCCTGGCCGCTGCAGACCTGTTTGCATAAGGGTTTGCGGGGAAATTATCCGGTAAATCACCTGCTGGGCGATTTTTAGTAACATTTTTAGTACCGGGTAAAATATAGAAGTTTTTAGAGAGTTTTCGGATATACTTTGAAAATATAAAAACACCTCAAAGCCAGTAAATATAAGGCTTTGAGGTATCTCTCTCAAAAATCGGAGTGACGTGATTCGAACACGCGACCTCTACGTCCCGAACGTAGCGCTCTACCAAGCTGAGCCACACTCCGATGATATGTAATTATGTCCGGATGCCTTGTCCGCCAAGGCACCCGGCGCCCCTGCCAAGGAACTACGGATAGAGGATTTGAACCTCTACTAACAGAGTCAGAGTCTGCTGTGCTGCCGTTACACCAATCCGCATCATCACCAGCGAACATGTTATATTATAACAGCTTTTCTGCAAAAATCAACCCTTTTTTTCAAATTTTTTTAATTTTTTTAAATCATCCTTTTACGTCTCAGGCCAGCTCTTTTCTTCCTCATTTTCTTCCGGCCCGCTGACCGTATCCAGCGCGCTGGCAATCAGCTTGATCATCTCCCACACAGACCGGAAGCTGATGGTCTTGTCCTTATCCATCCATGTGATCCGTCCCTGCCAGCTGCTGTTCTGACGATGCTGTACCCGTATGATAAACGTCCCGATATCTCCATGCTTCTTCAGCAATTCTTCATCACTCACTTTCTTCACCTTCGTTTCTATCTGTCCCCTGTGTGTCTCTTCTTTCTGAAATTTGCGCTCATTGGTTGATGGATAGGGAAAATTAATGGAATCAAAGAAACGTTCCAGTTCAAACAATAACTGCTCTATCTCTCTGATCTCGACCGCCTCTGTGCTGTAACCGTGATACATCCTTCCCGATAACCGGCTCTCTCCCACCTGATCTACACACAACACCACACCATTCGGTGATCCTATGTACCATTGAGATCTCTCCATACATCTGTTTCCTCTCTAAACTTATACTCTATTCGAATCCTACAGTCCGCCTCTTCTGCTTCCTTCTGCAATCTGCCTGTCCTTATCTGTTCTACAGAACGCTCCGAAATGCGTCCGGGACCAGCTTCCTATCTACAGAACGCTCCGAAATGCGTCCGGGACCAGCTTCCTATCTACAGAACTCTCTCCCCCGCCGGCGTACACACCACGCTGTTCACATGATAATGAATCCCGGTCCTCTGCCGTCCTACCAGAAAATGTTCGTTGATCCTCTTCTGCAATACACGGCAGTTCTCCCTTGTCGTATTCAACAGCAATACCAGATACTGACCCCTGCCATACTTATTGACCGCATCGCTGCGGCGTACCGACTGACAGATGGCGTCCCCAAGCCTCTCTGACAGTTCTTCCAGCATCGGACCTTCCTTCATCGGGTTCCCCTTACTGTCCACCACCGTGCACAACATCAGGTAGACCGACTGACCGCCCCGCTCCATGATCCGCTCCACCATCTGGTAGATCCCCCGGAACACCGGATAAGAGCACAGATACCCGCCGTGCGTCTCTTCCTTCTCTTCAAACAGCTTCTCCTGTATCGTATCAAGAACCGCATAATGGTGTCCCATCTGTGTACCAAGACGCCCCAGAAGCTCCATCAGGCGATCTGATGGACGTAAACCCTGCTCCTGAAAATATAACTCAACGGTGTCATCATAGAGCTTTCCCGCGTCTTCGTCCCGTCCAAGGGCTACCAGCGCCTCCATGGTCACCGTCTCCCAGTCCGCCAGCGGATTGATCCGGGTTGCATAGAGTCCCAGCCGCTCCATCGTAAGATAATCCTGCTTCTTCCGAAGCAGTTCCACCGCCTTCTCCACACACATGCAGAAAATCCCCCGATCACGTCTTGCTTCCTGCGCCACCCATACGGTTCCGGCCTGAAGCCCTAAGAATTCTCCTGTATAGCAATGTACCGCTTCGATATAACGCCTGAGCTTCTCCTCCGGCTCCTCCTCTGCCTCTGCCGTCAGATACAGCCGGTCAAGCTCTGCCGCATCTTCCACCACCGGAACATCTCCCGTCCAGTAATAGATGCCCTTCTTCTGCTCGATATAATTCACATCCGGAAGTCCTGCATTCTTAAGCTTCTTCTTCGCGTTATAGATCACGCTCCGCATCGCATGATGGAGATCCTGTATATCCCTGTCCTCAAATAAAATCCGCTCAAGCTGGTCCCTGGCGATTCCGCTCTTTCCGCTGTGCAGGAGCAGCTGCATCAGATATGCAAACTGCGTCTCACTGGACCTGGAGCCTCCGGCTACCAGACGCCCGTTCCAGGTCATGGCAAAATTACCAAACATCTGCACATATAGAACGTTTTCTTCTTCACTCATTCCCATAATCCTTCAATCTCTGCTTTCTGATCCGATACTTAATTCCATATACGGTCCTGTCTCATATCCCGTCTGCTTCATATCCGGTCCTGTCCCATATCCCGTCTCGTTCCATATCCGGTTTACGCTACCCGTCCCGCTATTCCATATCCGGTCCTGTCCCATATCCCGTCTCGTTCCATATCCGGTTTACGCTACCCGTCCCGCTATTCCATATCCGGTCCTGTCCCATATCCCGTCTCGTTCCATATCCGGTTTATGTTACCCGTCCCGCTATTCCATATCCGGTCATATCTCATATCCCGTCTTATTTCATATCGGACTTTATCTGTCCCAGCTTAATCTTTCGTACACACAACTTTACACATATTTTCCAGATTCCCTCTTCTCTGCATGACGATTCCTACATCCTAACCCTTTGATGCATACCGATTCTCCTGACGATTCCTACATCCTAACCCTTTGATGCATACCGATTCTCCTGACGATTCCTACATCCTAATCCTTTGATGCATACCGATTCCCTGCCTGACGATTCCTACATCCTAACCCTTTGATGCATACCGGTCAGACTTCGCTCATATCTATCCCTTATTCTGCACCCGTCCCGCTCCCGGCAAGCGGCATTCCGCCCGCGCTTTCCACCGGCGTAAGCTTCCCGTGGAGCACGGCTCTTGCATTGTCAAATACATACGCACAGGTAGACAGAAGCACATAACGGCTCTTGCCGTCTATCTCCACGTCCGACTGGAACGCGGACTGCGACGCCGCCTTCTCAAGATACGCATCCATCTCCGCCCCCGGCTCCTGTATCATGGTGTAAGTATCCGCGCGGGCGGACGTCATATACCCGCTGAACAATTCAATCTTATAATCCCTCTCGGGCGTCAGAAGCCACATCACCGGATGCTCCTCATAGTACTGCTGGTCCTGCCAGTTCTCAAGCGTGGCAAACATGGAATCATTCTTCATATGGTGTCCGTAGAGAATCGTATTGGCGTCCACGAAGCCCGGCCTGTTATGGGCATCTGCGAAAATAGAACCGGACACGCTGTATTCCTTCTCATAGGTGTGACTTAAATAGAACTTGTTGTCCCCGCCCTTAAGAACCGGATAGTCAATCACCGTTCCCTCACAATAGATCCACCCTGCAACCTCCGGATTGACCTTAAGCAATGCGTCGAAATCCACCACCTTCGGCGCCGTCTCCCCGCCGGAATCTTCATTGGTCTTTGTAAATTCTTCCGACGCCTGTGCATATATCCTGTCATTGTCCCGGTACTGCTTCATCACGAATCCAATCACACTGACCGAACCTATGAATATGACCAGCAGCACCGCCATGATAATCCTTCTGATCTTTTTCTTCATCTCCTAATCCCTAAGCTCCACCTTCTGCTCTCCGAAGCGGTTCCTCTCTCTCAATCTTCCTGCCAGGATGTTGAACATCGCTCCGCAGGCGGCGAAGCATACGGCGTAGACTTTCCCGACCGTGCTTGTGTACACTTCCATCAATTCCCCAAGCACAGGAAAATGGGCAGTCACGCGACCGATCACCGCCGCATACGGTACATCGTTCATGTCCTCCCCCTCATTAGCGTCGCCCTTCGTTGTGAAGGTTCCTTCCACCGTCTTATTCTTCACTACGCGGTGAGTAATCACCACTTCACCGCTCTCAAAAGCGATGATATCTCCCTCTTCTATGGTCTCAGGCTCAGCCGCCTTCACATAGATCGCACTCCCTATGGGAATCTCAGGCGCCATACTCCCGCTGACCACATGGTAGATCCCGTATCCCAGAAAACGCGGCACCGTAACCGGCAGGCAGGTAGCGATCACACTTACCAGGATCAATGTCCCTATAAGGTTGCAAAGGGCGGGAACCAATTTCCCTCCCTTTGCCCTGCGCTGTCCATTCGGCTGCGTCTTAACTCTATTCGTCATGTCCTTCGTTTCCTGCACTTCCTATGCTTACGTTAAGCATCCTCTTCTTACGGATGTACAGGTATCCTCCTCCTGCTCCTAATAAGATCAGAATGGACAGAATCCCTGCCTTGGCCGCCGCCGGAAGATCCAGAAGGAGTGTTGCAAAGTCCCCCCTGCCAAGAGGCGTCTGACCGTCGCTTACCTGCATCATCTCCTGACCTTCTCCGTCACCGTCTTCATTACCGCCGGCTCCGTCTGCCAGCGGGACATTCTCGTCCGTCGCCTGTACCAGTGGCGGAGGCGTCACTCCCGCAGCCTCTGCCGCCGCGTTGGCTGCCGCTACATCCGCTGCCGGCGCTGCCGGAGTTGCTGCCGCAGGCGTCGTAGTTGCCGGCGTCTCTGGTTCGGGCGTCGGTGCCGGCGTCTCTCCGGCTGTCGGAAGAGGTTCATATGTGAAGCGGAACACATTGTCCGCCGGGTTCTCCCTAAGTGTGCCTGTCAGGTTATAGGCCTGCGGCAGATATCCCTCGATATATAGGAACGCTACGACCGGACGGTCCCCGACATTTCCATAATAGGTCTCTGTGGGAGCCAGCTCATTGCCGTCGGCGTCTACATATTCCACCGTATATGCAACGGCATTTCCCAGGACGCCGTATGCAACCACATAATCCTGGTCGCCTTTTACTTTGTACTCCTTCTCCAGCTCTTCAGCAGTCGGCGTCGTACTGTTATCCTTCCCGCTCTCACGGATTCCACGGATATAATATTTACTGTTATCATCAAGCTTCACCACTCTCTGGCTGAACGGCAATGGACTGTCATATTCCAGATTATCAAATACAAGCATTTCTTCCCCATTGACTGTTCCATGCGCCCCTGCAAAGAGCCGTACCGTATAAGTGTACTTCTCCTTTGGCGCCGCATGGGCAGTCAGGCTAAAAGGCGCTATAAGGGTACATATCAGGACGAATGCCAGAATCCATGAATATGCAGATGTAAATACATGCCGCTTTGAAGTTATTTTCACATTATTCCAACGTCTTGCCATGTCCTTCCCTGCCCCCTCTCTTCTCTGCTCTGATCTTCCTCGCCGCCTTCTCCTTCTCACGCTCCAGCTGTCCATATGCCGCAAGCAGAAGGAACAGCGTACCTGTCACACAGGCCGCGATGATAAACGGAGTAAGGTTCATCTCATCTCCGGTCTTGACAATCTCTCCCTGTCTGCCCGGATTAGGATTCGGGGTCGGATTGTCTCCCCCGGAAGTATTCATCTCTACCGCAAAATTCATCTGCAGGTCTGCCAGTGTATTCTGGTAATCATTTCCCTGGGTATCACCGTCAAGGGCTACCTCCAGAGTCACCTTCCCGCTCTGCCCCTTCTTGAGGGTATCCAGGAAGAAATAATCGCTCAGGGCGTTCGTCGCCTGGCGGAGACCTTCGCCCGCCTTGTTGCCTGAACCCTCGCCGCCGACCGTGTCGCTGTCATATAAGGAGGTCACTTCACCGTCAGGCCCTGTATAAGTCAGCTTATAGGTATAGACGCCGCCGCTGGTTCCCGCATTGGCGCTTCTGTCCTCCAGTGAGTAGAGCACCTCATTGGTCATATACCAGTCGGTCGCCTCGTCATTCTCATTTTTCAGAGCCAGTGTGATGATCACGTTATCGCCCGGCTGAATCCCGTAGATGGCGTCGTTGATGTCGGAAGTCTTGAAGTTACTCACCATCTTCTTATCTTTGGAAAATACCACCGACCAGTCCGAACCGCCGTAGGAAGTCTCCGCATTGGCAGTTATGGCAGACATAGCCATGGTCACAAGCAGACCCAGAGCCGTCAGTAATTTCCATCTCTTTCTCCTCATGCTCTCTTCCCTCCTTAATTCAGACTCAGTGTCTTATCTTCATCATCACCAACCGTTACCCTGCGGCCCCATGCGCTCCAGATCGCATCCTCTGCGTTGTGATCCTGAACCGCATCCACCTTGGCCTCGACACAGAACTTCACGCCGTCATAATCATAGACCGTCTTGATCGTCGTATAGTTTCCGTTCTTGCTCACTTCCTGAGTTACCTTGGTGGCAATCATGTCGTTGATCCTCAGGGTGTCTGTAAATACCGGCGTAACCTCTCCCGCCGGAAGCACCTTGGAATAATAAAGCACGGTACGTTCCCTGGTGGATGCCGATTCATCTATCAGCCAGTCGCCGTTCTGCCCGTCTGCGTTGGTATTCACCAGATGCAGGTCGATCAGTCCCGGATCCAGATTCCGAAGCTTCGGCGGTTCCTCACCCTCTGCGGCCTTAGCGTCACCGTCTATCCAGTATTTGTAAATGCTGACGCGGACATACTGGTCGATATCACCGGTATTCTCCACGCTCAGTTCTTCGTTATATTTCTTCCCGACTACAAGCTCCTCGTCTTTGGCCAGCATCCCGCTAAGCAGCGCTCCCGTGTTCTCACTCCAGGTTCCGTTGGAGGAATCGCTGTAATCACGCTTGGAGACAGCCTTCGCTTCCTTGTCATGCTGTCCCTTCTCCATCAGGGTCACACCGATGTTGGACATCTGCACCCGTGACGCGTAGGTCTCTGAGAAATATGTCAGCGCCGCCCGTGTTCCTCCGATGGAAGACAGCAGAAGCAGTACCACTGCCAGGGCAAATGTAGCCACCGTACCCTTGGGGGACTTTAAGAATCTCTTCAACCGCTTCATTACTCAGCCCCTCCTTCCACTCTGTCAACGTCCAGTTTCGCCTCGTCCCAGTTGATCTCGCTTGGTCCATAGGCGGTTCCGTCTTCTTTATACTGCACCGGCGTCGTCTCATAGATCACGACCACGTTGAATTCTTTCTCTGTCACATCCTCCGGAACATTCTCGATCTTCACCTGCAGCTCATTGGTCCTGCCGCCGCCATAGATGATCTTGCTGTAATAATAATATCCATCCGCGTTGGGCGCCCAGAAACCCTTCTGCCCGCTTCCGACTCCGTCGTCCCCATGCTTCCCTTCCGGATCTTCCTCGTTGAACGCCTTACCGTCGCTGTAGGTCAGCGGATAGGAATCACCGCTGAAGGCTCTCGCCCGCACATACACCGGCTCGGAATCCGCCGTGCTGGTAATCACCAGGCTCTTCATCCAGGCGGAGAAGTTCTCCTCCACCGTGGTCTCGTCGCCAAGGGAAATGGTATAGCCGCCTTCGGCCTCCACATAGGTGGTAAAATAAGCCCAGGCGCTGCCAATGGAAGCTGTCAGGACCAGCCCTGCCGCCAGAACTGCCAGAAATACATTTCTCTTCTTCATCTGCTTTCGCCCTCCTTACTCTCCACTCGTGCTGTTATCCGGCACACGCTCCCAGCTCCATCCATCACCCGCCTCATACTCGAAATGATTGGTGGCCGATCCGCCGCCGTGGTTCGTTTCATTATAGTCATTGACAAATTCTACCGACACGATATCCGCGGCTTCCACGGTTGCTGTCTGCTCCCTGTCAGAAACCAGTTCATAGCTGGAACCACTGTAGACCTCCGTCACAGTCACATGCGCCCCCACAGGAATCTGATCTACGATAGCACTCTTCTGCCCTGCCTCTGTAAAGGACAGTGATACCGTCGTGCTCCGTACATTTTCCCCATTCAATACCGCCTCAATCTGGAACACGAATTCCGCCGGGTTGCGGTTCTGCGCGTTGGCGTTGTAGTTATAACTCTGCAAAGTCTTGACAATCTCGATCGCTCCGTAGCGGGGATCCTGCTCCGGCTTCAAGCTTACGCTCATAGCGTACTGCCACTCACCGTTTCCGGCTGTCGTATTGGTCACTGACCCGTCTGCGTTCTGCGCCTGCTTGCTCGGCAGGGAAATAAGTTCCGGCAGGTAGGTATACACAAACCGCTGGGAATGTGCGACGGTGGCTATGTTCTCCGTGCCGTCTTCCTGCCTCACGGTTGTCTGATAGTTCTCGATGCCTCTTCCTCTGGCAATCAGGAGATACAACCCGCAGTCCAGTCCGTCGATGGCGGTGCCTGCAGGCATGTCGCTTTTGACCGGCGTTCCCTTCTCTAATGCATATCCCGCCGCGGTCTGCGCCATCTTGCGCCAGTCCGCGTTGGTGGTGTCTTCTTTATAGGTATCCTCAAGCTTCCCGTAACCTTCCAGGAACTGATAGGTATAGGTGTCATACCCTTCCACCGGCACGGCGTCCGCGACTTTGTAAAGGTCTATCACCACGTCTGCATTCGCAAGATCTGATGCAAGCTCGGTGTTCTTAGGGTCCACCGGCGCCACTGTAACGGAACATTTCTTATCGAAATCCACCGCCTCTGCTTTGCCGGAAAGCCCCGGCGTCACTGCAATCAGCCCGAACACCAGCGCGAACGCCAACAGCGGGCAGACCAGACGCTTCCTGAATCCGCTTGGCCGGTTCCTCCATTTTATTTCCATAAACCTCTCCTCCTTCTTATAACATCTTATCTCTGAATCCCTTGCGGGATCTATTGCTTCCTATTATAATAGGCTTCTAACGCTGCTTCCTGAGTTCGTCTAACATCTCCTGTGTCGATCTCTTGGGGCCTCTCCTGCGGTAATAGATCAGCATCACGGCCAGGACGATGAACAGGATCGGGATACCTACCGCCGGGATGACGATGTAGGTCGGGATCTGGACCGCCTCCGCCGGGAGGGCGATTCCGTCCAGGTTGTCGATGCGGTGGCCGCGCATCAGGATACGGTGGGAATTGATACCATACGGAGTACAAGTCGTCAGAGTACAATAATCTTCCCCTTCTACGATTCCTAATTCGTCCGTCTCCTCGGGTAACACGATTCGAATCTGGTCTACCATGTAGGTGACTGTCTGGTCTAGTACCGTTATGGTAAATGTGTCTCCCTCGCCTAATTTGTCAAGGTCTGAGAAAAGCTTCGCGCTTGGAAGTCCACGGTGCCCGGACATAACACTGTGCGTCCGTTCGCCTCCTACCGGGAAGGATGAACCCGGAATATGCCCTACTGCAATCTGCAGGATACCTTCGTCTACTCCGTGGTAAATCGGAAGGTTGACTCCGATAGATTTGATCTGGACATAGCCCATGATACCTGTGCCGGTGATGTCCAGAATGCTCTCGTACTCGGCATACTCCTCGTCTGACAGGTTGAAGTTGACGCCGTTGGGCAGCGACTCATTGTATGCACGTGCCTTCTCAAATGCCGCTTCCTTCTCTTCCTGGGACATGTCCTCTACTGCCGATACATAACCCGCGATTGCCTGTGTGGCATGCATGGAATTCCACCAGTCGCTGATGGAAGGATAGAGAAATATTCCCGCACCTGCCAACATAATTGTAACCAGTATGATTGTAGAGACAGATACTCGCCCTTTCTTCTTCGCCTTTTTCTTTGCCTTCTTTTTGGGCTTTTTCTTCTTTCCCTTCTTGCTGTCCGAAGTTATCTCACTCTCTTTTCCGGCAGGCTCTCCTCCATCCGCCTTGCTTTCCCCGATTATGGAGCTTTCGCCGCCTGTTGGAAGTGTCTCATCTACCGGCACTCCCTCTTTCGTATGTATTTCTTCGTTTTTATTTGTTTCCTCATTCATAGGTTTCCCCACAATCGTCTTTGATGGGCTGTTTTTCTTACGGCAGATCCCTCTGCCTGCTGACGTCGGCCGGATATACTCTTATCCGTTGCTCACCGCACACCACGGGAAGGTGTCAGCCTGTGCGGCATAACCGGGGAGGGATCCCCCATCCCCGGAAGAATTATCTTGCTTGTATGTTGTCTAACAACTTACGTATGTTTCCACATGTTTCATGCGGCTGTGGTTGATTAAACCTCTCTGCTCATGCGCTTCTTAGTAACTAAGATGATGCCTGCGCCGATTACAAGAACTGCACCAACGATGTAGAAGATTGTAGTACCGATACCACCTGTGCTTGGCAGGAGGGAACCTTTCTGGTTCACGATACTTGTATCTAACATGTTATCTGTGCCAACTGTTACCTTATCATTATTAGATGCAAATGTCTTTGTTGTAGCATCAAACGTAAGTTTAAACTGGATTGGCTCAATTGTGTTGTATCCCGGAAGAGTCTTTGTCTCAGTGATGGTGTAGTCACCAGCGCCAAGTCCCTTGAAGGTTACAGTACCGTCTGCCTGAACAGTTCCTACTACATTTGTCTCTGTCTTGCCATTGCCCTTTGCAACTACGGATGTTGTCTTTGTATACTTAACATCTATGCTCTCATAATCAGCAGTATTGTCTGTCTCGTCATCTGCAACTGTAGGAGCCGTTGTTGTGTAAGTACCGTCTTTCAGTTTCCAATATTCGCCATCTGCTGCTTCTGTAAATGTCTCTTCTGTAACCAGAACAACATTTACGCCATTACCTGTCAGTGTAAACTCAACGCCTGGAAGGAACTTATTGTCTTCATCTGTCTTCAGGATTGTAAGTTCTGTTGTATAAGTTACAACCTCAATCTCTGGTGACTCTCCAGTTGGGTGAGTCGGAGTTGGCTTATTTGGATTCTCTGGAGGAGTTGTTGAACCGTCTCCACTGTTGTTCGGGTCATTGGAGTAGCTTAACTTAACATCATTCGGGTTCCCTTCGCCTGCAATTACTGCATTCTCATTCAGAGTTGCTGTGTAAGTAAGCACAACTTTTGTAGCTGTTGTTATCTCTCCTACTACTGGATCTGTAAGAAGTGATAATGCCTTCAAATCAAGAATACCAACTTCAATCGTTGTTCCCGTTGTCTCATTATAAGTGCCAACACCTTTGTAGAAGTACTTTGTAACATCTACACCGTTTACTGTAACCTTAATGGAATTATCTTTGTAAGTCAGACCTTTGCTTAAAGTATCAGTAAACATATAGTAATATGTCTTGTAATCCGCAATGTTACTTGGCATTGTACCTGTAATCTCGTAATTTACTTCATCCCCGATAGAAGCTTCGTTTGTATCAACTTTCTTATCTCCCTCTACGATTTTCTTATCTGGTGTTGGAATATCTGCCTTTGGAGTGAAGGACAAAGTATTATTAACTACCTGTACTACATAAAGTGTATAGGATACATTTGCGCCTGCCAGACTTCCATCCTTATCTTTAACTAAATAATAACCCGGTACTAATCCCGTATATTCTGTGCCATTTCCAGTTTTCACTGGTGTACTCTCAAGATTAGCATACTGCTCAATAACAGCTAACTGCGCTGTATCAGAAGAGTTAGTCGTAACCGCTTCTAAAGCATCTAAGACAGTCGTATCGACTTTCTCTCCCTCTGTTCCAGTACCATTTGCTCCCCACTTAATATTAGAGAGAACACCGTCTGCATAATCACCTGTGAAAATCTGGTAGATTTCATAAGTGTGTGTAACAGGTTTTTCATCGCCTTCTGCTGCAAAAGCTGTAACACTCATAGCTAATGCCATAATTGCTGCCATCATAAGGGCTGCTAATTTTTTGATTCTTTTCATAATCTCATTCTCCTTTTCTTTTTATTTTTGTTACTTTTTAATGTTGTCTGGATTCCATTCAGTATCACTTAACTTAATCGAATCCTTAGTTTGTTAGTTCCCGGAGGAAACTTACACCCTCCTTTCCCTAACTTTTTTTCTATACATAAAGCCTGCGCCAAAGATTATGGCTAAGACGCCTGCCATTGTATATATGATTGGACCTGAACCACCGGTTTCTGGGAGTTCATAAATATGATACGCATTGACATATTCAACTGTACTATCCACATTTCCCATATCCCCATTAATTGTTCCAGAATTTTCTTCTTTCCCATTAATATTGATGTCATACTCATTACTTTTATCTTTTTCAGTAATAGTGTACTTTGTCCCAACAGGTAAATAATTAACAATTATATATTCACCATCACCTAAAGTAAACGTACCTCCATCACTAATGAGAATATCTTTTGCAACCAATTCTGTTTGATAAACTGGATTTCCATCTTTGTCTACTAAAGGATTCCCATTTTCATCCAATTTTTGTTCATATACTGGCTTTCCATTTTCATCAATTATAGGTTTACCATTCTCGTCTTTTTTCCTAATCTTTTTATACTTCGTATATGAATAATCATCTGGTAAATCTACATTATCCTTAGTAAAATGAATCTCAAATTCATATTGCTGATCTAAATCTGCGTTTTCTACCGTCTTTCCTACTTGTAATGAATTTGTGACCTGTCCTGTTACTTGTTCTGGTGTCATAGATGATACTGATGGTAATGTAAATTGCATCCAACAAGTAGATCCTGAAGCACCACGCTCAGTATAGAAAAACGATAATGTATGCTCTTCTGAGCATATAAGCTGACCTTTCCCATCATAACAGTTTTTGTCATGTTTATGCTTTATATTTGCCTCTTTATCAAGATGATCCCACAAATCAACATACTCACCAACAGAATTATGAACTCCACCAATATCACATACTAATTTCCCATCTAAGAAAACCCACATATCGTCATCACCGAAGAAATAATATTCTAACGGGCCTATATAATCCTTTGCTAAATCAAATTTAATCGTATACGTCATACCAAAATAAGGATTATGGTCATATGGATAATCACTTGTTTGGACTAGTGTATTTGTTTTACTATTAAAATAATTTTTAAATATTTCATTTTTTTCTTGCTCTTTTCCAAATACCGCATCGTGACCATTTGTACCAGCACTTGCCACCTCATCCATAGGCCAAAACTCATTTGAATACATCTTAAGTGTATTATTCCAATTATTACGGGTATAACTTAATTGATGTAAATTCTGCGTTTTAGTTCCTTTTACTGAAGTTAGAGTATAAGTATCTCCAGAACGAATAAAATTTAAATTATAATCGTTATAAACGCTCTTTCCTATCGCCTCACCTTCATTAAATAAATTGGGAGCTTGAATGCCATCTGAATAAATCAGATTTCCCATATCATCTAATCCAGAAACAATTCCAAAGGCACAGTACAAATACCCATTACCTGCTTTAGCTGTATTTGCTTGATTAATGTAATTACTTCCAAATTTCTCTTCTTCAAGGGTAGTCTTTGAATTACCATTTCCGAATGCCAACTTTGCACCATTACCACTATAATTGTCTGAATTATTAATCCCTTGTTTCTCTGTATACATATACCAAGGATTACTTTTTGTAGCCTCTTTAGTCCGATCAGTTATTTTAGCACTGGATACACTTGCCCCTTCATAGATATTTCCATCTGAAATATCGTAATCGTAAAATGTCGCTTCTGAATCCCATGTCGAATCTTTAATATCATAAATCAAATGAATTTCCGCACCTTCATCAATCAAAACATACTTTTTACCTTCTGCCGACTTCTTTCTATTGGTAAAGTGAAGAGTTTCATCATAATCATATTCTTCTTCAACACCATCTGCATGTATGACTTTTATCTTTTTCAATTCATAACTCTCAGTATTCTCTACAAGCGCATTAAAATACATAAGACTTGGAGCAGTTATATATTCAAATTCTCTTGGTTTATACACTTCAACCAATTCTTTTTTATATTGAATATTTCCCTTCTTATCAACAAAAATATTTTTAACAGCAGGTGTCATTCCATTTTTGGGTAATGCCGGACCTTTTGTTCCGTCCGGATTTTTAGTCGTATCAATAATATTTAGTGCATCTAACCCCTCTGCCTTCTCTGTTGACATTACTTTAAGATTTGCATAGTACTTTACTGTAAAGTGAGGGTTTGCTTGACTTGACACATAAACTACTGCTGTATTATCTTGGAGTTTGACTTTCATTGTATCAACAGAATTATCTTGACTAAGATAAACACTATCAAGTTCTTTTGCTTGTGCCTTTTTTGTTGTTTGAAGTGCTCTTATCACAAACTCCGTTTGCATTTCGTCAACTTCTGAATCCCCCTCTTTTTTCAATTCGCCGCTAAGGTTTCCCGCTTCACGAAGATAATCAACGGCATCTGACACTGATGTTTCCACTTTATTGCTCAATTCCTCTGCCGGACCAATGTCTGCTGTAATCTGACAATCTTTGAGATTCAGTTCTTTTCCGCTATAATACATTCTATAGGACAATACACGGACTAACAACAGTTCGCTTCCATCATTCAGACCGTTTGCATGAGCAACTGCCGCATCATATTCCGGTGTCCCCTTTTCCAACGGGACTACTTTGAATTCCAATCCTCCTGTTCCAACACCTTCTCCCGTCTCGCCCGAAGCTCCATCTTCTACAGTACCGTTCGTTCCATCTGTGTCAGCGTCCTCTATAGAAGGCAGTGTAATCATCTGTTCATCTCCCAACTCTTGGTCAACACTTACTCCCTCACCAGAAACATCTGCACCCGTTTCCGAATCTTCTGATGCGCTACCGTTATTTTCCCCTTCTTCTACGCTCCCATCTTCATCAGCCGCGTCATCTTCCGTATTCCCTTCATCCACTGTCTCTTCAAACTTCGCTTTCCCTTCTACATGAAAGGTAATCTGAAATGCTTCATCCTTATATTGAAAAGAATCTGAAACTGTGACGGATGCTTTTTTTGCATCCGCCTTTTTGAATCCAATCGCTACATCCGAGAAGCTCTCCATCTCAAAGGATGTACTGCCGCTCTCTGCTTCGCTTCCATCCAGTACTTCCGTACCCTTCTCCGCGAAGTGAACCACTGTAATCGGAGTACCCTCCGGCAGGCCGTTTTCATCAAAGAGCTGTATGGTAAGCTTTACAGCCGTCTCCGGTTCTACCTCTTCGCCGTCTACATAGAAGCCAACCTTGAACAATGCCTTCATAACTGCATTCTTATCGCCAGTAGACTTCCGGTACTCAGCCTCGCGCTTTGCATAATGCTCTTCATCACTGTCCACCGTGATCTGCTCTGCAATCAGTTCCGCTTCCTCCGGGATGTTCGCGTCTTCATTATATTCTGCTGTTACTGTATAACCGTCGCCGGTATAAGTCTTCGTAAGCTCATAGGTCTTCGCATCCTTGGTCTCTTCGTCTTTGGCTTCCTCAGAATCTTCATCTCCGTCTTCGGTGTCCTTGGCATCTTCGCCGTCCTTGGCATCCTCGGCTTCTGTCTCTTCATTCTCGCCGTCCAGATCTGTAGTGAAGACTTCCGCATCCTCTGCCGGCGTATCTTCTACCGGCTCGCCTACCGCCGTCACTTCCACAATCTCAAGACATCCGCCGTCTTCCGTATGCACATGCTCTTCTACCTGCAGCTGCTCGCAGATGAGTCTGCGGTTCTCTTCGCTGTATTCCTGTTCCGGATCTATTTTCTCATAACACTCGTCTGTATGGGTATGGAGACGAACCTCCGGCTTCTCGCACACCAGAGTCTTCTGCACTTCGAAGCACTCTTCCGTATGTGTATGTGCGCCGTCGCCTTCCGGCACGGTACAGGTCAGCACTTCCTCCACCGGATAGCAGGTTTCTGCATGCTGGTGCTCTTCCAGTCCGCAGATCAGATTGCCTTCCTCGTCGCTGCACTCTTCCGTATGCTGATGCTCTTCCAGTCCGCATGTCGGCTCGCTGCCTGTCTGCTGTGTGTAGCACTCTTCTGTGTGCACATGCCCGGCAGATTCTTCCAGTCCGCATACCACTGTCTGCTCTTCGCTCCAACATTCGTCCGTATGCTCATGTTCCTCAAGCTCCGGCAATGTGCAGGCAAGTGTGCCGTCTTCCTTATAGCAGTCGTCGTTATGCTTATGTACCACATAATCCGCGTACCCGCATATCACCTTCTGCTCTGCGTCGTAGCACCCTTCCTCGTGCTGGTGGACCTGATACTGGCAGATCAGCCTCTTCTCCTTGTGGGTCATGGCCTGCCCCATCATCTTGAGCGCCGTCACGGTCCCAAACCCCACGATCACCGCCAGGCAGACGAATACGACCGCCCACCGTTTATGCTTTTTCTGTTCCTGCAAGAATCTGGTAATTTGCTTTAAAATTGAAGATTCCATCATGCAGCCTCCCTCCTAATACATATCAATCACTTTATAATCCCGATCTCTGACAATGGCCAGACCCGGACTAATATCTTACCTACTACCGCGTCGTCACTGACGCATCCTACTGCTGAATTCCTGCTGTCTATACTCGTTGCCCGGTGGTCTCCCATCACGAAGCATTTCTTATCGGGCACCTGATACGGCAGTGTGATGTTGCAGTCCCCAAGCGCCTTCTCATTGATGTAAGGTTCGTCTAGCTTCACCTCGTTCACATACACGTTGCCGTCCTCGTCGATGTCTACCCAGTCCCCCGAGCTTGCAATCACCCGCTTGATCAGGATGTTGTTGTTATAGTAAAATGCGATGACGTCTCCTGTCTTGAACTTGGAACTGTTGAACGCCACTACGATATCTTCGTTCTGCAGCGTGTTCGTCATGGATGTTCCGCTGATCTGCAGAACCGGGAGCAGCAGGACCGCGATCAGAACTGCCACCGCCGCCACTACCATGAGGGAGAAGACTGTGCTCTTCAACGCCCTGCCGTAGTTGCTCTTGTACCGTTCCTTCTTAAGCTCTGCCTCTAAGAGCTCCATGCTTGGAAGTTCCAGTTCCTTTCTATTCAGTACTTCCTTATCACCCATTTCCCTTATGCCCCTCCTTGGACGGCATATGCTGTCTCGCTCTGTCTGACGCCGCCTTCGAATTCTTCTATGCTGTCGCTAATGACCGCCTGTGTCCGATCCTCAGCCGTCTGTGCATGACCGTGATATGTCTGCATCTCTTCTGCCGGTTCCCCTGTATCGCCGCCTGTCTGCCCTGCGGATTCTTCCGCATAGTCATATCGGCTCTGTATCTGCTCTGCCGCCCCGCCGTCATCCTGATAGATCTGCATCTGTCCGGCGTACGCTCCGGCGCTGTCATAGATGGCCTTGTGCGTCCGGCCTTCGCATCTCTGTCTGATGTTGTAGAGATATTGGTCTATCGCCTTCTGTGCCGCCGCGAATATCCCGTTCAGTCTCAAGGAGGCGCCTGCAATGGAATCTGTCCGGCCAATCTCTGCCTGTCTGTGAAACTTAAGTCTCTCGATCCCTGTCTCGAGCTCCCGGATACGGAGTGTCTTGTCGTCGAGCCTTCCCGAGAGCTTATCTATCAGTACGTCCTTCTCCTGGACCTTTGCATTCAGGCGTTCGTTGCTGTCTGTGAATGCCAGAATCTCCCGGTCCGCCTCTTCCTGATCCGCCTGTAGTTCGGCCGCTTCCTTGCTCTGTGTCAGCAGCAGTTGGAGGAGTTCCTGTCTTTTTAATCTTTGTAGTTCTTTTACAGTCATTCCCGGCCTCTCTTTCCGGTCTATATCAATGGTTCTAATCATTCAGTTTCTTAGCTTAGGCCTAGTATAGCAAACGGATAGTCAAAGGATGCGTCAAAAAACAGATGGAAAATGGGTTAAATACAAAAAATCTGCAACACTTTTGACTGTATGGAATGATTGGGGGGATATGGGGATGGATGTGAAAGAAATCATTTACTTTGCTTCTGCTGTCTGTTATACTTGTCTTGTGAAAATATATCAGAATCCTGTATTTCCTGTCGGCTGTATCTATGGCGGGAGATGTCTTCAGAGAATTCTATTTTCATTCTGATGGGTCTATATTCTGATGAGTCTATATTCCGACGGTATTATTCTGGCGTTTCGCCGTATTTCGCAGTGAAAGTAACTTGTTAACCGGTTTTCTCTTTGTAGAGATGATTATATTTTCTATATCTGGAAGATTCCGGCGTTTCGCCGTATTTCGCAGTAAATGCACTTCTTTTATTCATCTCTTTATTTCACCTTTATAATAGGAAGGAATGATACTTCATGTCTAAAGAAATCTTACTTAGCAACTCGAAACTGTGGGACGAGATCCTCAAGGCTAACGTGGACGCCATGCCTGAACAGCTGTTTCCTCTCTTTAAGGAACTCTTTGGGAAGGTTTATCCGAAAGGAACTTCTATTGTCCTCCTCTCCACGGAGTCTTCCACTTATCAAGAGGATCCACATGCCCCGCCGGATTCCCGGTTATCTGATATCACACTCTTAGTAAATGGCACGGATTATTATCATCTGGAATGCCAGATGCATAACGACTCTGGCATGGTTATACGTATGTTTACATATGATCTGCATCTTGCCATTCAGCACTCTACTTCTGAAGATCTTAAAAACGGCGGGGTTGTCATGCAATTTCCCCGGTCTGCCGTTATATATCCGGAGAAGAATGATTCACTTCCCAAGTCTCTGCGCTGCCGCATCGTTTTCCAGGACGGGACGGAGCACATTTATCAGATTCCTACGGTCAGGATCCAGTCCTATTCTCTACAGGAAATCCATGAGAAGCATCTCAATCTTTTTCTCCCTTATGTCCTGCTCCGGCTTCGTCCCAGGCTGAATCCGGATAGAAAATACCCCTTGACAAAAAAGGAATTGACAGACTTTGTTGAGGAGGTTATGATGATTCTAAGAGATGAATTATCGCACGGTTTTCTGACGGATCAGGAGTATAATGATTACTTGAACCTCTTCCGTCATGCTGCGAATCGTATTTTTAAGAAACATGCTGATTTCCAGAAGGAGGTAGATCTTATGACGAAACCTTTGATTGAATTGCCCAGCGTTGTACAGAAGCGGCTTCAGGCGGAGATTGATGCTCTGGCAGCGAATAATCATGCGCTTGTAACAAATAATAATATACTTGTAGCAAATAATAATACTTTGCTTGCTAATCTAAATGATAAGGATGCAGAAATTGCCCGCTTGAAGGAATTATTGGCTCAACATCATATCCCAGTGACAGTATAGTTCGTACTTAATTCCTCCTCATCATCTGTTGAAAAAGGATATTGTAAAATATAAGATTTTCACAATATATAACGTCAATTCAGCCTCGCCTACCCCTCCATTTTTCAATGAAGAGGCAGGCGAGGCTGAATTAGACGTAGCTTTTATTCCAGGAACTTTTTATCATCTGTGTCTTCCAAAAAGGAATCGGCCCAAGAACTTCTTTCGGCGGTTCTGATGAGATGATTCCTTGCCGATTTCTCTGTGGGAATTCTTGTGGGTTTCATAATGAACTTTATTTTCCGGCTCTGATACAGGCCCTTCTGATGCTTTCGAATCTGCCCCCGGTGCAGTCTTTTCTAGTGATTCCGGCACAGATTCTGTTACAGCCTCTTCTGATGATTCTACTTCTAACTCTGCTTTTGCTTCATCTCCTTCTGAACATCCCGGCTCTGTTTCTGTCACGGATGCTTCCTCTTTTGACTCCTCACCCGTTCCTGTCACAAGTGCTTCTTCCTTTAACTCTGCCCCAGACTCTTCTGACTGCTCTGATTCCGCCTCTGACTCTTCTGATGATTCTAACTCCACATCAGGCCCTTCTGATTGCCTTGATTCCGTCTCTTCCGATAATTCTAACTCTGACTCAGACTCTTCTGACTGCTCCGATTCCGTCTCTTCCGATGATTCTAACTCTGACTCAGGCCCTTCTGACTGCTCCGATTCCGTCTCTTCCGATGATTCTAACTCTGACTCTTCCGACTGCTCTGGTTCTGCCTCTGTTTCTGCTGCATGCTTTTCTAACAATTCCGACTCTGACGTAAGTTCTTCTAATGACTCCTGCTTCGTTTCGATCGTAACCTCTTCCGAAGATTCTATTTCTGACTCTGACACAGTTTCTTTTATATTAATAGAGGTTGATTGAGGCGCATCTATATAAACTGTCTCAATCGCCGCCGTATGCTCCAGGCCCTGCGGCAATTCTCCGTTCCTTTGTTCTGCTTCCTGAATACACTGCTCCGCTTCGTGCTGGGCTACCTCAAAAATCTTGTATAATTCCTGTGCCGCTTCCGTGAGGGAACCCATCTTATCCAAATCAATCCATTTGTCCGAATATAATTCTTCTGCTTTTCTCTCCAGTTCACGGATATCGGCATCGCTCTTATCGAGCCTGACCTTCAATAGCTCCACCAATGCGTCCCGGTCATTCAGTTTCGCCTTCAGAATATCGTTGCCTTCCCTGAGCAGCGCAAGCTTCTCATTCTTCTTGTCCAGTTCCGCCTGCATCTGGGAAACCTCATTCCCCTGTGCCAGCAGAAGCTGAATCAAATCCAACGGCCGCAGTTTACGAAATTCCTTTTCTGTCATAATAACGCCTCATTTCCAGTTTCACTTCTATCATTTCTCATATGTTACTACGTTAAAAAGTATAACATAAATATCAGAAAAAACAATCAATAGCGTTAAAGTTTTTTTATCCTCTCAATCGCCGCCACCGTATTTTCATAGGATCCAAAAGCGGTCAGGCGGAAATACCCTTCTCCGCTTGGTCCAAAGCCTGATCCGGGAGTTCCGACTACATTGGCATGCTCAAGCAAATGATCGAAGAATTCCCATGACGTCATTCCTTCTGGCGTCTTAAGCCAGATATAAGGGGCGTTGACGCCGCCGGACACCTGGTATCCTGCAGTCTTCAAGCCTTCGTAGATTACAGATGCATTCTTCATATAGTATGCAACCTGCTCTTTAAGCTGGGCTTTACCGGCTTCGGAGTACACAGCTTCTCCTGCTTTCTGGACGATATAGGGCGCTCCGTTATATTTCGTTCCATGCCGTCTCGCCCACAGGGAATGCAGTGTTACATCCTTGCACTTCACATCCTTCGGAATAACGGCTGCCCCAAGCCTTACTCCTGTGAAACCTGCATTCTTCGAGAAACTGCGAAGCTCGATCGCACAGGTTCTTGCGCCCTCGCATTCATAGATTGTATGGGGTACGCCGGGTTCGGATATGTAAGCTTCATAGGCCGCGTCATAGATGATGACGGCGCCCGCTTTGTTCGCATAGTCTACCCATTCCTGAAGCCGGGATTTCGTAATGGCGGCTCCGGTCGGATTGTTCGGAAAGCACAGATAGATAATATCCGGCGTCTCCTTTGGAAGTTCAGGCGCGAAGTCCGTCTCCTGCGTACATGGCATATAGATCACATCACTCCAGGTCCCTTTCCCGGAATCATATGTACCTGTACGGCCTGCCATCACATTGGTATCTACATAGACCGGATAGACCGGATCGCACACGGCTATCTTATTGTCCTTTGCAAATATTTCCTGTATATTGCCGGAATCGCATTTCGCACCGTCGGAGATAAATATCTCGTCTGCGCGGATGTCTGCGCCCTTGTCCTGATAATCGTGCTTCGCCATGGCGCTTCTCAGGAACTCATATCCAAGATCCGGGGCATATCCGCGAAAAGTTTCCGCGTGGGCCATCTCGTCAACGGCGCTGTGCAGAGCTTCTATGATCGCCGGGGCCAACGGCTGTGTCACATCCCCGATTCCAAGCCGGATAACCGTCTTATCCGGATTCGCCTGCTGGAACGCCGCAACTTTCCTGCCTATTGTTGAAAACAAATAACTGCCTGGTAATTTAAGATAATCCTCGTTCACTTTAAACATGTCTTCTCTCCTCTTTCTACTGTTTCACTGTCCCGGCGGCTGCCCGGACATCTCTATCCTATTACGCTTCGCTTCTCTGCTCTTCTGCACAGGGTATCTCTATCTCCCCTGAGTATACAGTAACCGCCGGACCAGTCATATAGACCGTCCCGCTCTCTTCCTCCCACTCAATCAGAAGATCTCCGCCAAGGAGTTTCACCGTAACCCTGCGTTCTGCCAGACCGTTCAGTATGCCGGCGACAGCCGCAGCGCACGCACCGGTCCCACACGCCATCGTCTCGCCGGAACCGCGTTCCCATACGCGCATCTCTATCGTCTCCCGGTCGACCACACGGACGAATTCTGTATTGATCCGCCTGGGAAATCTTTCATGCTTCTCAAACTTCGGACCGATCTTCTCCATATCAAACCCTTGTATGTCCTCAAGGAAGACTACCGCATGCGGATTGCCCATGGATACGCCTGTCATCCGATACTCCATCCCGTCCACAACGATAGACTCATTCACCACTCTTCTTTCATCCTTCATCCAGAATGGTTCCGTATCGTTCTCTTCTTCCTGCCCGTTCTCTTGTCCAAGTATGCGTTCATCTCCCAGTACATTCTCACCTTCCGCCGGCGCGCTCCCGCCTGCCGATACATTCTCCTCTCCCAGCACGCTCTCCTCGTCCACAACGCATTCCTCCGCAGCCGGCTCACAGATAATCGGGATCCTGCCTGCACGCAGTTCCGGTTTCCCCATATTCACTCTCACGAGGGACACCCTGCCGTTCTCCACCGTGAGATCAAGATACTTGATCCCGCCCAGTGTCTCCACCGATATGCTGGTCTTGTCTGTCAGACCGTAATCATAGACATATTTCCCCACACAACGGATGCCGTTGCCGCACATCTCGCCTCTGGAACCGTCCGCATTGTACATCCTCATCTCAAAATCTGCCGTCTGTGAAGGACAGATCAGAATCAGGCCGTCTGAACCAACGCCCGTATGTCTGTCACTCAGATATCTCGCCGCCCCTTTAGGGTCTTCTACCCTTTCTTCAAAACAATTGACATAAACATAGTCATTTCCTAATCCATGCATCTTTGTAAATCTCATAATTTCAATCTCCTTCTTACTGTATCTGTTGCAAAATACCGTCATCCGCAATATATCGCTACGTCATAATACTCAGAATCATCTCCGCAGTCTCCGTCATATTCGTCCCGCTGTCCATACTGCATTTCTGCAGATACTTATGGGCCTCCGGCTCTGACATGTTATTACGGTTCATCAGAAGCTCCTTCGCCTTCGTAATCACCGCTTTCTGCTGTGAGTTCCGGTTCTTCTGTTCTAATTTTCTCTTTTTGCGTTTCCGCTCTATCGTATGCAGCATCATCTCCAGCGTATTCACCAGATCGTGCCCTCTGACCGGCATAGTCAGGCCGACCACGCCTTCAATGGAATTCTCACTCCATTTGTCCGCAGAGGCAACAAGAAGCATCTCGAACTCTTCCGGAAGATATTCCCGAAGCTCCGTATACATCATATCCTTGAGCCTGTATCCGCACACCACGATCCCGTCGTCCACCGCATCCGCAAATTGCAGGGCCTGGGCGCCCGCAGTGCAGACACCGGCAACATCCATACCGCCTTTCACAAGCAAATTACGGATATTGGCTGCATTGTCTTTATTGGGAAATGCAACTATAATACCAACCAACCCCACACCTCCTGACCTATTGCGGCAACGTCTGTACACGTCGATTCGCCTCATCTACCCACGACCTGGAACCTTCCGTAAGTATCGCTCCGGCTTTAGCCGCGAAACAACATATTTTCCTGCACGGCCGTGTAACCTCCTGCGATACCGGGCGCAGGTTTCTCTGACGTTCACGCTCAGTACCTACATACGGTGCAGGTATCTCTCTATCTCCCACTCGCTGACCTGTGCGCGGTAATCCGCGTATTCCTTTTCCTTTGCCCGGATATATTTCCTGGACAGGTCTTCTCCAAGCACCGACTGAATATAAGAATCCCCGGCGAATTCCTGCGCCGCCTCACGCAGAGATCCCGGCAGCGCCTCGATTCCGGCTTCTCTTCTTTGTTCCTCCGTCATCTCAAAGACATTGCAGTCGACACTCTGAGGGGGGACAATCTCGCTGCGAATCCCCTCAAGCCCTGCCGCCAGGCAGACGGCCAGCGCCAGATACGGATTGGCTGACGGATCCGGGCTGCGAAGCTCCACCCTGGTCCCCGCCCCTTTTGCAGACGGAACCCGAAGCAGCGGGGTCCGGTTCCTGGCCGACCATGCGATGTGGACAGGCGCCTCGTACCCCGGCACCAGTCTCTTGTAAGAATTCACGTTGGGATTGGTGATGAAGCTGATGGCCTTCATATGCTTCATGATCCCGCCGATAAAGAAGTATGCCTCCCGGCTCAGTCCCTTCTCATCCTTCCCGTCCGTAAATACATTGATCCCGTCTCTGCTAAGGGACATGTTGATGTGCATTCCCGAACCATTGACGCCGTATTTGGGCTTTGGCATAAAGGTTGCGTGAAGTCCGTGCCGCTTCGCGATGGTCTTCGCCACCAGCTTGAAGGTCATGATATTGTCCGCCGTCTCCAGCGCCCCGGCGTAACGGAAATCAATCTCATGCTGCGCCGGCGCCACCTCGTGATGGGAAGCCTCGACTATGAATCCCATATCCTCCAGCGTCAGCACCATGTCCCGGCGTGCATTCTCCCCTAAGTCAAGGGGGCCTAAGTCAAAATAAGTCGCACGCTCATGGGACAGTGTCGTAGGGCGTCCGTCTTCATCCGTATGGAACAGGAAGAACTCGCACTCCGGACCTACGTCAAAATCATACCCCATCGCCTTCGCTTCCGACAATACTTTCTTCAGGATATACCGCGGATCGCTCTCGAAAACCGTTCCGTCTGGTTTGTATATATCACAGATCAGACGCGCCACCTTGCCCTGCTGCGGCCTCCACGGAAATATGGCAAATGTATCCAGATCCGGATAAAGATACATGTCTGAATCCTCGATTCTTGCGAAGCCTTCTATGGACGAGCCGTCAAACATGATCTGATTATCCAGCGCCTTCTCAAGCTGGCTTGCCGTAATGGCGACATTTTTCAACATCCCGAAGATGTCTGTGAACTGCAGACGGATAAACCCTACGTCTTCTTCATCCACCATTCTCATAATATCTTTTCTTGTATAATGATTCATCTCGTTTTCCTCCCTGCTTATATGCAGAATAAATCATGATTCCCGTGCAAAATCTCCATTCCCCTGTCTGAAAAAGCCGGTCTGTCTGGTCCGGGGAGATAAAAAAGGGCGCTCTCATACCATGATGAAAACGCCATTGTTTTTACCTGCTTAGATTATAGAATAAAAACAGGCACTTTGTCAACGTGACAAAATGCCCAAGTTCGTCCCCTGCCATGGCATGCCACTGTGCATAGTTACAGCAAGGTTACATTAATCCTCCCCGGACTGGCAGCCATCCTCCGCCATCGCATAGGAGTTGCCGTTATTGTTGCCAAAGCTGATGCCTCTCTTGACCGGCGCCAGGCAGAATCCCTTAATCACGCCCAGCAGCAGGCAGCACAGAATCACCAGGACCTTCTCTGCCGGGGTCCAGTCTCTCTCAAAAAACTCCTTCATGCGATTTAATACATCTCTCATCGTTATATCCTCCTGTCCGTTTCGTTCCCGCAGAAGCTCCCGTCTCGTTACCAGACGGGTCAGGCTTCTGATGTCTTCTCTATTATATGCTATTTTTTTACAAAATGAAAGTCATGCATTGAAAAAGTATTATGACTTTGCTAAAATAAAGTGAAATTCTATGAATGAGGTGAACATACCATGGGACTTGCAATACCTATAGAAACCAGCGCGCGCCACATCCATCTGTGCCGCCGGGATTTTGATATATTATTCGGAGAGGGGAAGGAGCTGACCTTCAAGGCCGAATTAAGCCAGCCCGGCCAGTACGTCTGCGAGGAACGTCTCGCCGTAAGAGGGCCGAAATCCTCTTTTGAAAATGTGGCCGTACTCGGCCCGTTCCGTAACGAGACGCAGATTGAGATCTCCATGACGGATTCCCGGAAGCTGGGGATTCCCGGCATCATCCGCCAGTCCGGTGACACTGCCGATACCCCCGGCTGTATCCTGGAAGGACCCAACGGAAGCATCGAGCTTGACCACGGCGTGATCGTCGCCAAGCGTCACATACATATGACCCCTGTGCAGGCCATCCAGCTTAACGTGAAGGACAACGACGAGGTCTTCGTAATCATGGAGAGCTTCGAGCGCTCCCTGATCTTCGCAGATGTGGTGGTACGTGTCCATCCGGACTTCGCACTTGCGATGCACGTAGACACCGACGAGGCCAACGCATTTGCCAATGAGAATAACCCCACCGGAGCCCTCCTCAAGCTCTTTGGAGGACGTACCTATAATCTGCAGAAATGGGCGGAAGAACTCCAGAACGGGATCAACCGGTTCTAATATCCTGGGGAATTTCGCCAGATATAATGCAGACAGTACGCTGGCACTCCGTTTCGGTCCGCGCCAAACAGGCGCCGCCGGTATCTGGCAGCGTAACGGGCTGCAGCTATATCTTCGCAGTCAGGGTCTTAGCGCTGACCCCCCGGAGCATTCCCAGCTTCCCCGAGAGGGAGCTGGTGACGTCTCCGGGCGCATCCAGCACTACGCTGATGATGGATACCCCCCGTTCCCGGTAAGGGATTCCCATGCGCCCTACCACATACTGCCGGAATTCATGGAGCAGATCGTTGATTGCGCCTGCCGATTCTTCGTCTTTGATGATGATACTGATCACAGATACTCTGTTATCCATAATTTCTTCCTTTCTTCTTATTTCTTATTCTTCATCTGCCGTCCTGTCACATCCATATGGTAATCCTCCATATAGATCAGCTCCGATACCGGAACCATCTGATATCCCCTTTCCTTGATGCCTTTGATCAATGAATACAGGGCGTCCGCCGTATACTTCGTCTCATTATGGAGCAGAATGATCGCGCCGTTTTTCAGATTCCTGCTGCTAAGAACCGTGTCCACGATGTGGTCCGCACCGTAGTCCTTCCAGTCCAGGCTGTTGATTGACCACTGGATCGGATAATAACCGCACGCGGATATATTGCGGATCGTCGGGTCGTCATAATTATCATAAGGCGGCCGGAAAAGCTTCATCTCGACGCCTGTCATCTCCATTACCCGCTCATGCACCTTCATGATCTCCGCCTTCTGCTCTTCTTCTCCTAACTCCACCATACTTCTGTGACTCTCACTGCCGTTGGCAAGGTCATGGCCCGCTTCCTTTATCTTCCTGACCTCTTCCGGATACTTCTGCGCCCAGTTCCCGGTCATGAAGAATGTCGCCCGAATTCCCTGGCTGTCAAGAATATCCAGAATCCGTTCCACATCCTTATCCCCCCATGCGACATCAAAGGTCAGCGACACCTTCTTCTCCTTCGTCTCTACAGAACAGATCGGCATCTCCTTTCCATTCACATTGCTCGAGACTGTGGAATAGCTGGATATATACTTGAATGACCCGATCAGGGCAAGTGCCAGCGTCAGCGCAAAAACTCCGTAATTTCTCCACCTTTTTAACTTCTCTTCATTCATGGATCTAACTCCAGACACATACCTTTATTATCAGTATATGTAGGATCAGCATGAAAATAATAAATATTTTATCCAATCTCAAGCATATATAATTCGTGCAGCGCCCTCGTCGCACAGATATAACGGAACTGCCGGGAAAATGCATTCCTTTCCGCCTCTGCCGCCACGAATACCTGGTCGAATTCCAGTCCCTTCGCCATATAGAAGGTTGTCACCGTGATTCCTTTGCAAAAGCTTACGCTGTCTCTGTCGATATAGGTCACATCCTCCCGCACTGCCCGGACCTCCTCATAAATGCGCCGCGCCTCCTGCTCTGTCATGGTAAGGATTGCAGCCGTCTCATAGAAGGCGTTTGTGCGGGCTTCTTCACAAGAACCGGCGCTCTTCGATGCTTCCCCTCCGTTGCCGGACGCAAACCGGTCACTGTCTGCATCCTCACAAGGGCCGGCGCTCTTCGATGCTTCCCCTCCCAGATTCACCCTGGCAAGTGACAGCTCTACTGCCTCTTTAACAGAACCGCATCTTATCTCTTCTACAGCCCTTCCATGCCGTTTCATATACTCGATCCCGGTTATCCCGCCAATCCGGCCTGCATATTCTGCAATCTCCCAGGTATTCCGGTAACTCCGGTTCAGTTCTATCTTCCGCACTTTCTTTCCCAGAAGCTTCGGAAGGAACGTCAGGACATCCTGCGTCTTGTCGTCCACCGTCTGGGCGCGGTCTCCGAGTATTGTCATATTGCAGTTGAACATCCTCTCCAGGATTACGTATTGGAGATATGAATAATCCTGCATCTCGTCAATAACCAGATGGCGGATATTCCTGTGTCCCGCCACATTCAGAAGACGCTGTTTCAGATACAATACCGGATAAACATCTTCATACGCAAGCGTCCTCTTCTCCCCGGGCAGTTCTGGGATTTCCCAGCCGTATTTCTTAAGAAGCCAGTTATAGATCTCATACAGATCCGTAGTCACATACATGCTCTGGAACTGTTCCCTGACAAGTTCCAGCTCTTCTTCACAAAAATCCCGTCCGCACAGAGTCTCGTATTCATCCACTGCATATTCCATCACCGCATCCATACGGGACAGAAGCGGCACACTCTGGAACTTGAAGTAGAACATCTCAAGGATCTCTTCTTCCGTCTTCGACATTCCCTTGTACCGGATGTCCCGGAAATCCACCAGACGGTCCTCAAGCTCTATCAGGAAACCCTCCACAGCCTCCACATAGGACTTTGACTGCTTCCATCTGTAACGTGCTTCCAGTATCCCTTCATCAACGCCCTCTGTCTTTTCCTTTTCCGGCGCCGCTTCATCCGGTATTCCTGTACATTTATGATCTGCCCGGGCGGCAGCAATCTGCCTCTCGATCTGATCCCAGCGGTCTTCACAATCCTGCACAACACCTTTCAGCTCGCGGTAGGCAAAGAGATCGAAGCTCATCTCCTGTATATTCTCCTCCCCAAGCTCCGGCAGAATGTGGGAAATATAATCGGAGAACACGCTGTTCGGCGACAAGATCAGGATGTTGGATGAATTCAGATGTCCTCTGTCATGATACAGAAGGTATGCAATCCGGTGCAGTGCGATGGACGTCTTCCCGCTCCCCGCCGCCCCCTGTATAATCAGGATCTTATCCTTCGTATTGCGGATGATTGCATTCTGCTCCTTCTGGATTGTCCGGACGATATTCTTAAGCTGCGTGTCGCCGCTGGACCCCAGCTCCTGCTTCAGGATATCATCATCAATCTTCATATCACTCTCAAACTCATAGATCATCCTTCCGCCCCGGATCTTATACTGCCGTTTCGATTGGATCTCTCCCTCCATCACTCCTCCAGGAGCCTCATAAGACGCCGGACCCTTGTCATAATCATAGAACAGTCCGCTGACCGGGGCGCGCCAGTCGTAGATCAGCGGCACGTCTCCCCTCTCCCTGGCGAAATTACCGATTCCGATATAGAAAGTCTCCGGTTCTTCCTCACCGTCATAAAGGAAATCCACACTGCCGAAGAACGGAGAATCCAGCATCTTCATCCATCTGCGGCGCCGCTTCTGATGTTCCTGCTTTGCATTCACCTGGCCAAGAAGCGCCTGCCGATTATCGTAGTTCTCGTACCCGTACTGGTCCATCTCCGCATAATTCTCCCAGTAATATTCATTCATTCCAGAGATGTCCTTTTGTACCTCCCGGATCGTCTCGTTAATCTCCCGGATTCTTCTCTTTAGCTGCTCTGTTACAAAAATCAGGAATTCTGTTCCTCTGCTCATGCCAATATGCCTCTCAGTTATTCTTACTTTTTATATGGTATATCAGGTCTTCCGGCACCGTCCTTTTATCAGACCCGAAAGTATCCCGATATCAGAATGCGGCTTATTTCTTATCAGGCTCAAAGATCTCCGGATATTTGTCGCTTCCCTCATAACCACATACGCCCATGCGGGGAGAATTGCAGACAGGAAGAAGATTGTCCTCATAGTAATAATCTTCATAGTCTTCTTCATAGTCTTCTTCATAATCTTCCTCATCATAATCATCTTCTGCCATATCATCTTCCCGCTCTGCTTCCAGGCACTCATCGCACCAGAAGGGCACGCCTTCATACCACCCTTCTGGATTCACCCATTTTGCCGGATTATTCTTACATATCGAGCACAATATCTCCGGCGGGTTATTCCGCGACAGGATTGTAACATTCTCCTTCGTGCGGATACCCATTCGATGCTCCCGCACTTCGATTGACAGAGAAGTCGTCGAACCAAAATCATATTCATACTCGAATGCCATTCCCTCAGAAATCACATCCTTAAGCTTATAATTCATGCTCCTGGCCGGCGTTCCCCAGAAGTCCGTCTCCGCAGGATGTGCGTCGTAGTTAACCCCGTTTATATCAAAAGTGCTCAGATGTCCGCAGCATTCTACCCATATATCACGGATAAACTGGTCCAGAACCCGCAGCGTCGCTGTCTCCTTTATCTCGATGATCAGCCAGTACTGCTTATTATATTTCCCGCAGATCACCAATTCATAATATCCGCACCGGCTCTTTCCCGATTCTGCCTCTAATGCTTTCTTCCGCTCTTTGCATGCATGCAGATGCTTAAGCATGCCGCCTTTCGTGTATTCTTTTCCGCAATATTTACACAGGCCTCGTGTCTGCTTCGCCATCTTTCGTCCTCCTTAATTCATATCATCTCTGTACAGCCCTGTACCGCCCTATTAAATATCCCCTCATTCTAATTTAACTTCACAGATATTTCTTTCCCAAGTGATTCCGCTATTTTGGCAAGGAAATCCAAACTGGGATTATAATTTCCGCTTTCCAACCTGGAAATATTACTTTTTTGTGTACCTACTCTTTTAGCAAGTTCTGCCTGTGTTATGTTTTGTTCTTTCCTTGCTTTTATAATCTGTTCAATTGCTTCATATCTGGGCTTTAATTTCTCATATTCTATTTTAAATTCTTCATCCTTGAGCATATCGGTTTTCATTTCTTCAAAAGATATCCCTGCTTTACTCATAATTCAGACCTCCTTTTATAATCCTCCATATACTTTCTTGCTTTCTTTATTTCGCCTTGAGGTGTCTTCATGGTCTTTTTAATAAACCCATGTAACAGTACAAACTTATTGTTATAATATGTAAAATAAAATATTCTTGCTATATCGCTTGAAAACTTTATACGCAATTCATACAAACCTTTATTATCTTTTCCTTTTATAGGTTTTACATACGGCTCTCTCAATTCAGTACCTAACTGTTTTAACAACTCAATATCACTAAAAGCTTTGGCTCTTAGTTTCGGATTAAGTGAATATAAAAAATCCTGTACTGGAATTTTGCCATTTTCTTTCATATAAAAATCTAATTCAATAATTTTAGTCACTTCCTTTGCCTATCGCCATGTTATCATATACGATAACTTTTGTCAAACACATTATAACATTTCTATTACCTGTCGCTGTTTCTTTTGCAGAAGAAAATTGCCCACCATTTCATAAAAGCTCCTTTGTTCTTCTGTCTCCGCTTCCAATACAAGCTGTAAAGTATCTTCCGGTTGAAGCGTTTTTATATCTTCATAAATTTTTTCATATTTTTTCACATCACACATAACAGCACCTCCATTATGAAATCTCTACCGACTTGAACTATATTATAACCCAAATAGCATGAAATGTTAATAGATCAAAAACTCCGCAGGAAAACCTGCGGAGTATATATTCTTGAAATCTTGTGTTTCGCTTGCTTATCTCTTGGAGAACTGCGGAGCCCTACGTGCTGCCTTGAGACCGTATTTCTTACGCTCTTTCATACGCGGGTCACGTGTAAGGTATCCGGCTTTCTTAAGTACCGGTCTGTAGTCTGCGTCTGCCTGAAGGAGCGCTCTTGCGATACCATGGCGGATTGCTCCCGCCTGTCCTGTATATCCGCCGCCCTTAACGTTCACGATGACGTCGAACTTGCCTTCTGTCTCTGTGGCAACCAACGGCTGACGTACGACAACCTTCAGTGTCTCAAGTCCGAGATACTCGTCGATATCTCTCTTATTTATCGTAACCTTACCTGTTCCTGGTACTAAATATACTCTTGCAATTGATTTTTTTCTTCTTCCTGTTCCGTAGAATTTTGCATTAGCCACTGTAATATCCTCCTTTCAGACTTTCCTTAAAATTTCAGTTCTACTGGCTTCTGAGCCTGCTGCTTATGCTCTGGTCCAGCATATACGTGAAGTTTCTTGATCATGGATCTTCCCAGAGGTCCCTTCGGAAGCATACCCTTTACAGCCAGCTCGATGACCTTCTCAGGCTTCTTGTCCATCATCTCCGCCAGTGTGGTCTCTCTCATACCGCCTACATAGTCGGAGTGATTGTAATAGATCTTCTGCTCCATCTTCTTGCCTGTTACCTTGATCTTCTCTGCATTCACAATAATCACATAATCACCGGTATCAACATGAGGCGTGAACTCCGGCTTATTCTTACCTCTTAAAATCTTAGCTACTTCTGATGTCAGACGGCCTAATGTGCATCCTGCGGCATCAACTACATACCATTTTCTCTCAATCTTATCTGGATTCGCCATATAAGTCTTCATCGGTTTACCTCCTAAATGAGTCATTCATATATTCATGATAATTATACATGGAAAATCTGACACATACAGTTTCCCATATATGGCTGTATCGAAATCAGTAAGGCTCCGGGGCTTTGGTTCCTTCCTGTTTCTCTTTTTGTCATACTGTTAAATTATATTATACGCTGCCACGTGTGTCAACCATTTTCTTCTATATTTTCGTCCTAATTTTCATTCGCCCATATCCCATACCATAACCTCCGATTCACATCCGTTGTGGTATTGCGGGCATTCTATGCATTTCGTCACAAACGGCGCTTCCTCTCTTGGAACCACCCGGAACCCAAACCGCCGGTAGAACTGGGGCACCTTCGCGGTAAGCCAGAGCCTCCCGGCCCCCAGCCTCATGGCCTCATCCATCACCGCACGGACAAGCTGCGTGCCGTATCCCTTCCCGCGGAACTCCTCTTCTACGGCGACACAGCGCAGTACATATTCCCCGCGGCCGCGGCAAAGTCCCGACGCACCAATCCGCCTGCCGCTTTCCTCATCGATCAGCTCAAAACAGGTAAGCAGGCCCTCCGGCCGTGGATCCTTAGGGCTGATCTCAAGCCCCGACCTCACAAACAAATCAACCAAATCTTCATACTCCATCGTTCTCTTTATCATCTGACTGTACCTTCCTCGTTCCTTTTCATACCACGCCAATACATTTCTTTCTTATTCTGTTTGACTATAGCATAATATAGATATTTTTGCTATAATATTTTCAGTGTTACCGTCTGTGAATCGTATCACGGGGAAAGCACAGATTAATTCTATGAACGGCATCCGTCATATGGCGGGAATGCAGAAAGTGAGGTAAATTATGTGGGCTTATAACGGAGTATTTTACCAAATATACCCGATTGGATTCTGCGGGGCGCCCGTACACAACGACGGAGAATGCGTCTCCCGGATCCGTAAATTACTGGACTGGTCGGAGTATCTGGGGAATCTCGGGGTGGATTCCATCCTGCTGAACCCCATATTTGAATCGGACAATCATGGCTACGACACCCGTGATTTCAAACAGATTGACTGCCGGCTTGGTACGAATGAGGATTTTGCAGAGGTCTGCAAGAGTCTTCATGAACACGGCGTGAAGATCGTCCTGGACGGAGTATTCAATCACGTGGGCCGTGGTTTCTGGGCCTTTAAGGATGTGCAGGAGAAGCGGCGGGAGTCTCCTTATAAGGACTGGTTCCATATTAATTTTGACGGCAACAATGCCTACAATGACGGTTTCTGGTACGAAGGATGGGAGGGGCATTTTGAACTGGTGAAGCTGAACCTTCAGAACCCTGCCGTTGTGGACCATCTTCTGGAATGTGTGAAGTTCTGGGTGGATACCTTTGACATCGACGGACTGCGCCTGGATGTGGCCTACTGCCTGGACCGTAATTTCATGAAGCGGCTGCGCTCTTATGTACAGGAACTTAAGGAGGATTTCGTGCTGATCGGCGAGGTGCTCTTTGGCGACTATAACCTGATCGTGAATGATGCGATGCTGCACAGCTGTACCAACTATGAATGCTATAAAGGCATCTATTCCAGCTTCAATTCCATGAATCTGTTTGAGATCGCCCATTCTCTGCACCGCCAGTTCGGAGCAGACCAGTGGTGTATCTACCGCGGCAAGCACCTGATGACCTTCGTCGACAATCATGATGTCACGAGACTGGCGAGTATCCTTACGAATAAGAAGCATATCCCGCTGGCGTACGGGCTTCTTCTTGGTATGCCGGGCATTCCGTGCTTATATTATGGAAGCGAATGGGGTGAGACCGGCGAGAAAGCGCCGGACAATGATTATGCGCTGAGACCATGCTTCGAAGAGCCGGCGCCCAACGAACTTACCGACTATATCCGTCAGCTGATTGAAGTCCGCCAGAAGAGCGACGCCATCTGCAACGGATCTTACCGTAATGTTGTGATCCAGAATCATCAGCTGATCTTCGAGCGCTGCTCCGGGAAGGAACGGGTAATGGTTGCGATCAACGCATCGGATACTCCTTACACAGCGCGCCATCAGGACCTGCGCGGCGAGGCTTCCGATCTCCTGAGCGGAGAAGACGTGGTTATGGACGGACAATTAGAGCTGGCGGCATACAGCGTACAGTATCTGAAAATGCTGTAATGCCGGCACATCTATTTGCATATCCACGCAGATAACTCCCGGGCTATAAGATGGAGCACACTAGTGTGCTCTTCTTATAGGCTCTTCTCAAAATGCTGATAATCCTTCACGCCTTCCCAGTCTCCGCCCCAGGTGAAGCCATATTTCGTAAAAATCTGATAACAGATATCCTCATGGCTTATCATGTGTGCTTCTGCCGACATCCTGTCGATGTATCTCTCCATATCCTTATATGTCTCCCGGAAGCTTCCGTCTTCGTTGTAGGCCACATAGGGATTCTGAAGCGGATTCAGATCGACCGCATACCCCAGGGCGTGGTTCGACAGGTCGCTAAGTCCCGGAATCGTCCGGTAATTGAAAGCAGACGAATTGTTATTCTCGATAGAGTTCTTATCTGTGGATTCTCCGTCCCCCGTCCAGTACTGCTCCACCAGGTACATGGACTGGATCTCATAATTCTGTTCAAACAGTTCCAGAAAAATGTTCCTTAAGTCCTCCGCGATACCTGCGTTTGCAATCATCTCGCCGACCTGTATCCTGTGATCGTAGTTATAATGAAGGGTCTTAAGGTAACGCAGCTCATCCGGACCGATATTCTCATTCTCCACGTATGATTTGCCGTTGATCCGTTCAAACACCTCGTCACTGATGGCATTTACGGAGAAATAATCCGATATGCGGCCGGTATCCAGCTGTGACAGGTCGACGATCGTGCCTGCCGGCAGGTTCACAAGTTCTTCTGCCGACACGGGTTCAAGCTCCTCAGACGCCGTTCCTGATGCGTCGTCTCCCGCGCCTTCCCCAAAGATCTCCTTTCTCCTTATAAATGTCACTGCGGCAAGAAGTATGACAAGCATGATAAACAGTTCTGTCATGAGGCGCACCTTCATCCGCTGTCTTCTGCTTTGCCTGCTTTTCCCTCTCTTCATTATCCTTCCCCTTTCACAGTATTATATCTGAATATTCACACCACAGTTCCCCGCAGACTGGCGGCATGTGTCCGCAGACCACCGGCATGTGTCCGCAGACTACCAGCATGTGTCCGCAGACTACCGGCATGTGTCCGCAGACTACCGGCATGTGTCCGCAGACTGTCTCTCGGATTAATGACCAGAGAAATTATCTCATAACCACCCTCCGGAAGTTCTTCTTCCCCTTCTTGAGTACGATACCATCGCCGGAAAGATCTTCTGCCGTAAACGCCGCGTAAATATCTTCTACCTTCTCGCCGTCCACTGCTACGCCGCCCTGGGTTACTGCGCGCCGCGCGTCGGATTTGCTGGAAACAAGGCCGGACTTCAACAGCATCGTAAGGATGTCAACCTTGCCATCTGCCATATCCTCTGCCGTAAGCTCTGCCGTAGGCATATCCGCCGCAGTTCCCTGGCCAAACAGCGCCCTGGCCGCTTCCATAGATTTCTTCGCTTCTTCTTCGCCATGGACCATCTTGGTCAGTTCGTACGCCAGTATCTCCTTCGCCTGATTCAGCTGTGCGCCTTCCCAGGAATCCATCTTATCAATCTCCTCGAGAGGAAGGAACGTCAGCATCCGGATGCACTTAAGAACATCCGCGTCGGCCACATTTCTCCAGTACTGGTAGAACTCGAACGGGGACGTCTTCTCTGGATCAAGCCATACGGCGCCCTTCTGGGTCTTGCCCATCTTCTTGCCCTCTGAATTAAGAAGCAGCGTAATCGTCATGGCGCTGGCGTTCTTGCCCAGCTTCCGGCGGATCAGCTCGGTCCCGCCAAGCATGTTGCTCCACTGGTCGTCGCCGCCAAACTGCAGATTACATCCATATTTCTGGAACAGTGCGTAGAAATCGTAGCTCTGCATAATCATGTAGTTAAACTCCAGGAAACTTAACCCCTTCTCCATCCGCTGCTTGTAGCACTCCGCAGTCAGCATCCGGTTCACGCTGAAATGCGCGCCCACCTCGCGCAGTACTTCGATGTAATTCAGGTCCTTCAGCCAGTCGGCGTTATTGACCATCAGCGCCTTCCCTTCCGAGAAATCGATGAAACGGCTCATCTGCTTCTTAAAGCAGTCGCAGTTGTACTGGATCGTCTCCTCTGTCATCATCTGGCGCATATCGGTTCTTCCTGAAGGGTCGCCGACCATCGCCGTGCCTCCTCCGATCAGTGCAATCGGCTTGTTGCCTGCCTCCTGCAGACGCTTCATCAGGCATAACGCCATAAAGTGTCCTACATGGAGACTGTCCGCAGTCGGATCGAATCCGATGTAGAAGGTTGCCTTCCCGTTGTTGATCAGCTCCCTGATCTCTTCCTCATCTGTTACCTGGGCGATCAGTCCTCTCGCCTTTAGTTCTTCATAGATTCCCATGTGTTCTTCCTCCTGTTCATAATCATGTACGCCTGTAATCTCTTTGTATCTGAATCTGTGATGGGGCGCCAGACGTACTATAGCCGGGCAGGAGAGATCCAATCGCCCCGCGGCCCGCACGCCGCCCTGGCGGTATCTTTCATCCGCAAGGATCCGCGCATAAAAAAACCGCCCCTATCACTTAAGATAAGGACGGATATCATCTCCGTGGTACCACCTTGATTCACCGGGCACTCACATGCCTGGCCTCTGTAAGTTGCGTATTCACAACTCATGCACGGTAACGTGTGCCTTCCGTCACAGCCTACTCGCATACGGAGAAGAACCTTCTGAACGCTTCTCTTTAAGAAGAGTTCCTTCGTACACTTTCGGTGTGCAGCTCCGAGATGTATTCGTAATCCATTCCTTCATGCGCCTCTCACCAGACGGCAGCTCTCTGTATGGGTGTATGCGGTTACTACTTCTTCTCTTCCAAGCCTTTGCTCTGTATCTAATCTGACAGCAGTCCAACCTCCCTGCAGGCTGTCTGAAAACTCGTTCCCGCAATCTGTACGCTCCATTTTGCGGAAATCTATCCCGGGACTGTCTGTTGAGACAGCGCCAATCATGGAACACCATCTCGGCTGTCTGCCCAAGGTACGTCTGCTTGAATAGAATCCTACCGTATTTATATCTCTTTGTCAAGATGAAGTTTTAAAAAGTCTACACCTTTCCATGAAGCACATGGAAGCGGTGCGCTCCATCCTTCTTATAGATTCCATAGATCTCCACATCCTCCGGCCTGGCATCCACATGCTGCGGATCGAGCCTTTTCACAAACGGCCCCAGGTTCTCCTGCCTTCTGCCGCACGCAAGAAAAATCATCCGGGCGGTCTCAAGGATAAACATCGCGTCCAGACAGCGGTTCACCTCATGCGGATTCTCTGCATGAAGACGCATGCTTTCTTCCATCTCATCCAGCACCTTTAAGGCGGATTGGCACTTTTCATCCGTATGCGGACCGCTCCCGAAGGTATTCACCACATTCTGTACCGCATGCTCAATATCGAGCCATTTATCTCCCCGGGAGGAGTCGTAGAAGCCCTCCGCCAGCGCCCGTACTCTCTCCACCTGGCTTTCATCGACATTCCCCGGCTTCTCCATCTCCATCGCCCGCTTAGCGGCCTGCATTCCCGCCTCTATGCCGTAGACGATTGCCTCCGGCGCCGAATTATTGCTCATTCCGGCAATCTCATTTCCCGATGCATACAGATTCTCTACGGTCGTCTCACATCTTACATTCGCGTACACGCCCGAGCAGGATACAAAGGTCTGCACCATATCCGTATAAAAGTAGGGAATCTTTATATCCTGGAAACGGACGCCTGCCTCTGCCATGTTATTGAGGAGCGTATTGCATTTTCCTTCATTTCCAAGACTCCATT
>CAMSTW010000029.1 GCA_947063855.1 uncultured Dorea sp. | reverse complement strand
TCCAGGTGATTACGAATACAGAGTTGGGATATGGTGAAGAGGAAGGAAGTGTGGACGTGTGTCAGGCGATTCGTGATATGAGAGAGGAAGAGCGATTAAGAGGAGAGAAGATTGGAGAAGCAAGAGGAGAAGCGCGGGGCAGAAAGCTAGGAGAAGCGCAGGGCAGGAAGTTAGGAGAAGCACAGGGCAGGAAGCTAGGAGAAGCGCAGGCTGCGAAGAGGATAAACAGACTGATGCAAAGATTGATTCAAGATAATCGTATGGATGACATAAAGCGTTCTGTCAATGATAGGGAATATCAAGAAAAGTTATTAGAAGAGTATGGAATTGTTTCATAGAAAGTAGAAAATGCTTGGGCTTGAATGCTCAGGCATTTTTGCTTTTAGCAGCGGATGCAGAATTTTTAGTTTGCGATGCATTCGCAGGTATGTATCTTCTTATTTGAAAGACAATAACTTGGGATAATGAAATATAAAAGAAGGGAATGACGCAAAGAATGGGTATTAGAACCGATTATGCAAATATACATTTTAAAGAGAATGGCAAGCTAAAACTGCTCATTATCGTAGGCACACGTCCGGAGATTATCCGTCTCGGAGCAGTGATCAATAAGTGCAGAAAATATTTTGACTGTATCTTGGCGCACACCGGCCAGAACTATGATTATAATCTGAATGGTGTATTTTTTCGGGACCTGAAGCTGGATGCTCCGGAGGTATACATGGATGCAGTCGGGGACGATCTGGGAGAAACTGTCGGGAATATTATTAATTGCTCCTATAAGTTGATGAATACTATTCATCCGGACGCCCTGTTGATCCTGGGGGATACCAACAGCTGTCTGTCAGCGATATCAGCGAAGCGCCTCCACATTCCCATCTTCCACATGGAGGCTGGAAACAGATGTAAGGACGAATGTCTGCCGGAAGAGACGAACCGTCGTATCGTGGACATTATTTCAGACGTTAATCTGGCTTATTCCGAGCATGCGAGGAAATATCTACATGAATGCGGTTTGCCGAAAGAGCGGGTATATGTGACTGGATCGCCGATGGCAGAGGTGCTTCGTCAGAATCTGGAGGACATTGAGAAGTCCGATATATTGGATAAACTGGGGTTGGAGGCGGGGAAATATATTCTCTTGTCAGCCCACAGGGAAGAAAATATTGACACGGAGAAGAATTTTATTTCCCTGTTCACGGCCATCAATAAGATGGCGGAAAAGTACGACATGACAATTCTGTATTCCTGTCATCCAAGGAGCAGGAAACGGCTGGAGGAGACAGGCTTTGAACTGGATCCGCGTGTCGTAAAGCATGAGCCGTTAGGATTTCATGATTATAATCATTTGCAGATGAATGCATTTGCAGTAGTTTCTGATTCGGGAACCTTGCCGGAAGAGAGCAGCTTCTTTACGAGTATCGGGAAGCCGTTTCCTGCCGTATGTATACGCACAAGTACAGAGCGGCCGGAAGCTTTGGACAAAGCATGCTTTGTGCTGGCAGGTATTGATAGGAAGTCCTTATTACAGGCGGTAGATACTGCGGTGCAGATGAATCTCAATGAGGATTATGGCGTGCCGGTAGCGGATTATGTAGAAGAGAACGTCAGTACAAAAGTGGTCAAGCTGATTCAGAGCTATACAGGAGTTGTGGATAAGATGGTCTGGCGGAAATATTAAAGTACTTTTGTCAAATATATTTTTGTATTAACACGGAAAATCGACGCCCATTACTTGAAGGCAGACGCTTCTTCTAGTATAATGAAATCAATACAAAAGCGAAACCATACAATACTTGGCAATATACTCCGGACGACAATTTATAAAGAAGACAGAAAGGCGGGGAATGCCAGGTGAAAGCAGATACGGTTACAAAAGATTTCATTTCGGATACTACGGTGTTCGCGGACGTATTCAACTATTACATTTATAAGGGAAGGCAGGTTATCCGGCCGGAACAGTTGGAAGAGCGGGATTCGGTGAAGATCGCGCTTCCATACGGCGCGGACGGAGCCGTGGTGCCGGTACAGAAGTTCCGGGACGTGCAGAAGCTGTGCACGGCTATGACAGATGGAAGGACGGGATATGTCCTCTATGGGACAGAGAACCAGGCGGCGGTTCATTATGCGATGCCGGTTAAGGATAACTTGTATGACGCACTGGACTATGCCGGACAGGTGGAAGAGGCGGCGAAGTCGCACCGCAGGGCCATGAAGATGGCCAAGGCGGAAGGGGAAGAGGCGTCGGGGTCAGACTGCAGGGCTATGAAGATGGCCAAAGCGGAAGGAAAAGAGATGCCGGTGAAGGAAAAGAAGCGGCCTGGTTCAGGAGAGTTCTTAAGTGGATTCTGGAAAGAAGACCGTCTGATCCCGTCGGTGACGGTGACCATTTACTTCGGCTGTGAAGAATGGGATGGGCCGTTGAGTTTGTTTGACATGATAGAGACTGACGATCCGGAAGTACTTAGTTGTATGGATAATTACCATGTGAGACTGATTGCGCCGGCGCAGATGACAGACGAAGAGATTGGAAAGTTCCGGTCGAGCCTTCGGGAGGTATTGCTGTTCATCAAATATTCTAAGGATAAAGAGGGCCTGGACAGGGTTCTTAGAAGTAACGAGAAGCGGTTCCGGGAGTTGGAGAGAAGAGCCGCAGATGTGATCCAGGTGATTACGAATACAGAGTTGGGATATGGTGAAGAGGAAGGAAGTGTGGACGTGTGCCAGGCGATTCGTGATATGAGAGAGGAAGAGCGACTAAGAGGGGAGAAGCTAGGAGAAGAGCGGGCTGAGAAGAGGATAAACAGACTGATGCAACGATTGATTCAAGATAATCGTATGGATGACATAAAGCGTTCTGTCAATGATAGGGAATATCAGGAAAAGTTATTGGAAGAGTATGGAATTGTTTCATAGAAAGAGGAAAATGCCTGGGCTTGAATGCCGGGGCATTTTCTGCTTATTTATCGGAACTGCAATATCAGCGCATCTCCCGGATCACACTCATGAATGATCTGCTTACTTGTTACCAATACCTGAAAGAGCATGATATGCTGCTTTTATATGAGGCTTATAGAAACGGTGATGAGTTACACTTTGATTGAGCTTCAGATAGTGAACCACCCCGCAACAAGCTACGGGTGGTTCGCTCAAATGGCATTATACGCCAGGACAGAAAAAGATTTTCTCAGATAAATGTATCATTTTCTGCCAGATTTCTCACAGCGCAATATATTTCTGAGTATTTCGAAAGATCTGTCTTGAAGTTTTCGCATATTTTTTCATATTCTGTGACAGCAATAGGATTGCTTTTTGCGCCATACTTTTTCTTTATATAAAGTTCCAGATAAACCAGACAGCCGAACAGATCAATGATATGTTTCCATTGGTTATAATTCTGATTTTTAAGGAAGGGGCGGTACAATTGTCCGTCCAGATTTCTTTCTAGATCTGCCATTCTTTTTCGGATTCTTTTAAATATTACCGGATCAATCTCATTTGCCGAATCGATAAATTCACAGCTTTGCATCAAATCTTTTGTTCTCAGAAAATCTTTTTCTTCCTTTATGGAATTCTCAAAGCGTTTCAGGATAAAGTCTTCATACACATATAGCGCGGCCTCTTTTGTGATTACCCGATTGTTCCATGTACTGTTGATCAGGCAGATAATGTCATGTGAATATTGGGGGTAAAGAGGAGCTAACATCTGTACTAATATGCCGGCGGCGTCCCTTGACTCAGCTTTTGATAATAATCCTTGCAATGCATCGCTGAAATATGGATGCAGCGATTCCGGTTCGACGGGAGCGCCCTCTTTGCTGCGGGCAGAGAAGTATGCTTTCGGGGAAATCCTTATTTCCTTTATTGCAAATACGATAACATTTAAAAATTCTTCGTCTGTCAAATTCTCCTTCCATATGGACTGAGCGTCCTGACAGGATATATTCTGTGCCATCATCTGTATTACCGTAAGAGCACGGACGGGTACTTGTGCTGATGCAAATATTGTTTTTAACACATACTTGTCTTGGAATTGGTTGAAAAAATCTTCCGTAAAGGTAAATAGCATAATTATGCCGAGGAAACCGGGGCGGTAATCTCGTTTTTCCTTACATTGTAAGGAGTATGCAGAAATTTGCTTAAATATTTCCAGAAATCCAGGAAGATCCTTTTCAAAAAGCATCTGGGCAGAAAGGTGCAGTACAGGAAGCTGCCAGGTAAAATTCACGTAGTTGATAATTTCTCTGGATAAGACCATGGCGTCTGATAAAAGCTGGTAATCCATCACTTTGTCCTGCGACAGGAAATTAGCGGCTCCCAGACAGGGATACTTATAATACTGTACCAGATTTACAGTGCCTTTCTCAAGGAACAGGCGGAGGATGTCTTTTGCTTCGCCGGTGGTTTTGACTTTTTGGCGGGTATCTATGACTCCAGGCAGCGACACGGATATGTCTCTTGATAAGCTCTTTTCGGGCGCTTCCTTGTTTTGGAATCCTTTGGACAGGTAGATATCGTCTAAGGCTGTTTTGGAAAAAAGGTCAAGGTAATATCTGCAGATATCCCGTGAAAGCTTTGGATCGGCTGCGCATGCTGCGGATGCATGCTTTTCGGCCATTGTATCGATGGAGTTGGACAGCACATAGACCTTTAGCAATTCTTTTCCTATAAGTATAATGAACCTGTCATGCAGTTTCCCCCTGGCGTCCCGTATGGAGAAATATGGTAATGCCGCCAGGTCAAGCTCTGCTTTGATGCTTCTTATATCATCTAGTCTTTTTTTGCCGTTTTGTTTAGCGCTGTCCATGTAGATTTCCCAGGATTGGCTGATATCTTCGGCACAGCGCAGAATCGCTCCCAGTGCTTTTGGCTTGATATAAGGGTCGATTAAGATAACCTTGGAGATCCCGTCCTGATTCACACACCCTTTCAGCCACTTAAGGTATTTAACCTGATAGGCTTCGCCTTTAGGGAAAAAGCAGCCTGTATCTGGATTAGAGGAATCAGGGATCAATGCTTGAAAGTCTTTCTTCAGCCGGCGCTGCTCTTGCTCATACGGGTCTGCTGCCGAATAAGAAGAATCTGCGCCTATATGTGATACGCGGCGCGGTTTTAGGGTATCTTCGTTTTTCGTGCGGGATACCAGCTGCTTCCAGTCGTCCAGGAAGGAGAGCTCATTTTCTATTACATGTGTCGTTATAGAGCAACCCATGATTAAGTCATATGCCTGATGACAGATCAGATTCCCGTGCGGTTGGTTCATTATTCCGGTTTCCCAGACTTTTAGTTCTACCCTTGATATTAATTGATGGGTTGGGCGGCAGAATTCAAAACCACTATCCTGACAATAAAACGCGTGCAGCTCATCAAAGATGGGGGTGGCGCCGTCATAGGCGCTCAGATTCAGTGCATAGTTCCCTTTAAAATGCTCTTTGTCAAATGTCAGGAAAATATTTTGTCTGATACCTTTCTTTTCAGGACCCTTTTCAACTTTGAGCTGAATCCCACATTTTTCGTCGCAGAATCCTGAAGGATATGAGAGAACTTCAAAATTTCCCAGCCGTATAATATCAGATACGCTGCGGCAGGCCGGGAATTCTTCTTGCAGTACATGGAGAATTCTCTCCATTTTGCCTTTATCGGGTTGTCCATTATGATAATATAAGTCTTGTTTTCCAAGCCCGATCAGACTTTCGCAAAGCATGATCATGTCTGTTGGCGAGAGCGCGGGAAGGAAAGTCTGTTTGAGTCTTTGACATGTATTCCGGGGAGGAAGCATATAAGGGGGACGATAAACGAATCTCCCGTTACAGATTACAACGCTGCGGGCCATGGCTATTTTTTCCTGGCCGCATTTCACGGGATGTATGTGGATCTTCAGTTTATCTGCAAATTGTCCGAGTGTTTCACCTTTTTCGGCTCCGTCTATCAACTCACGGAGAATCTCCGGGTTTGCACATCCTTCCAATATATAGAAAGCAGTCTCTTCTTTTGAACGCTTAATTTCCCAGTAATCCAGATTATTTTCCGGCATATCGTAGGGAAAAGCATAGCCGGACAGATATTGGATATTGCTGTCACTTATTTCGAGAATCATCCGTATGCAGAATGTCTTGCTGGCGGTAATGCTTTTCCATGGGACTGGCTGATTTGATGATTCCAGTTCGACGATGTCATCCAGACCGCATCCAAGCAGGTGGGCGATGTTTACAAGCAGATCCATGGACACAGCCTGTCCGGCGGAAAGTTTGGCCAGAGTTGACGTGCTGCATCCAAGGCGTGTACGTAAATCCGTTTTTGATAGTTTTTTTCTATCCAGTTGCTTCCATAACGGGTCATAATTAAATAGCATTTTTATTCCCTCCTTTTTTGTTTGTGATTATAAATTAAAATATTTGAAAAGTCAAATGTTTTGTAAAAAATTATTGAGTTGGTGGATTGACAGATCCATATTTGGAATTACGGAAAATCATTTGTCAAAATTGACGCCCATTACTTGAAGGCAGACACTTCTTCTAGTATAATGAAATCAATACAAAAGCGAAACCATACAATACTTGGCAATATACTCCGGACGACAATTTATAAAGAAGACAGAAAGGCGGGGAATGCCAGGTGAAAGCAGATACGGTTACAAAAGATTTCATTTCGGATACTACGGTATTCGCGGATGTATTCAACTACTACATTTATAAGGGAAGGCAGGTTATCCGGCCAGAGCAGTTGGAGGAGCGGGATTCGGTGAAGATCGCACTTCCATACGGCGCGGACGGAGCCGCGGTGCCGGTGCAGAAGTTCCGGGACGTGCAGAAGCTGTGCACGGCTATGACGGATGGAAGGACGGGATATGTCCTCTACGGGACAGAGAACCAGGCGGCGGTTCATTATGCGATGCCGGTTAAGGATAACTTGTATGACGCACTGGACTATGCCGGACAGGTGGAAGAGGCGGCGAAGTCGCACCGCAGGGCCATGAAGATGGCCAAGGCGGAAGGGGAAGAGGCGTCGGGGTCAGACTGCAGGGCTATGAAGATGGCCAAAGCGGAAGGAAAAGAGATGCCGGTGAAGGAAAAGAAGCGGCCTGGTTCAGGAGAGTTCTTAAGTGGATTCTGGAAAGAAGACCGTCTGATCCCGTCGGTGACGGTGACCATTTACTTCGGCTGTGAAGAATGGGATGGGCCGTTGAGTTTGTTTGACATGATAGAGACTGACGATCCGGAAGTACTTAGTTGTATGGATAATTACCATGTGAGACTGATTGCGCCGGCGCAGATGACAGACGAAGAGATTGGAAAGTTCCGGTCGAGCCTTCGGGAGGTATTGCTGTTCATCAAATATTCTAAGGATAAAGAGGGCCTGGACAGGGTTCTTAGAAGTAACGAGAAGCGGTTCCGGGAGTTGGAGAGAAGAGCCGCAGATGTGATCCAGGTGATTACGAATACAGAGTTGGGATATGGTGAAGAGGAAGGAAGTGTGGATGTGTGCCAGGCGATTCGTGATATGAGAGAGGAAGAGAGACTAAGAGGAGAGAAGATTGGAGAAGCAAGAGGAGAAGCACGGGGCAGAAAGCTAGGAGAAGCGCAGGCCGAGAAGAGGATAAACAGGCTGATGCAAAGATTGATTCAAGATAATCGTATGGATGACATGAAGCGTTCTGTCAGTGATAGGGCATATCAAGAAAAGTTAATTAGAAGAGTATGGTATTATTCCATAGAAAGCAGAAAGAGCTTGGGCTTAATGCATTGTGGGCTTCCACATAATAGTTCCCCACTCCATTAATAATCGGCCTGAGATACAGAAGAAAGTATCGTCTCTGACAAACAGATTCTTATTCTGCAGAGCCGATTGATAAATACTGTTCCCATTCAGGATAACCCATAAGCTTGCAGATACGTGACACCAGAAATGGATATCCGGACGTATACGCATAGATCAGTTCTGCAAGCCCGGGGACATCCATACCTGTCTTATGATTTTTTTCATATTCTTCAGGAATACCCGCAATCCCATGAGGTGAAAAACTTATATCGACCAGAAAATCAGCGGCAATATTCCATGGGCCGTTGATTTTTTGCTCATTATCTTTTACAAATCTAGTACAGCGGTGGCTGCGGCTAGAAAATCTAACGCGGCAGATGGGCGAATAGACAAGGAAGTTTTTTTAGCTGTGCATCCAGTCTTTTCTTTCACCCTTTTTTCACATTTTCACCATATTTTTCCCATACTTTGTACTTATACTAAGCGGGTAATAGTTCAGACATATACCTGATACCGGTAAGGCCGGCCGTCTCGGACACATAATCGGCGAGACGCACAGTTCGTCCGATCATCAGGTGTTCACGGCAGCATTGGGTATGAAAAAAAGACGCAAGGAGAGAGAAAATATGAGCGCCCAGAATGTATTTGAACGAGTAGAAAAGAAGTACCGCCTGAACCAGAAGCAATATGAATTATTCATGGATGCCGCGGCAGATAAGATACATATGGATGCGTATGGCCGGCATACCATCCGCAATATTTACTACGACACCTTGGACTATGATCTGATCCGCAGATCCATCGACAAGCCGAGATACAAGGAGAAATTCCGTCTGCGCGGCTATGGGGAGGTTCGGGATGACAGTATGGTATTCCTTGAGATTAAGAAGAAATATCAGGGAGTAGTCTACAAGAGAAGGACGCAGCTTGCCATGCATCAGGCCCGGACGTATCTGGAATCCGGGGGATTTACAGGGAAGAAGGATCAGATTCTCTGCGAGATTGAATACTTTCTCCGATTCTACCGCCCAGAGCCCAGGGTATATCTGGCGTATGACAGGGAGGCGTTTGTGGGAAATGAGGACGAGACCCTGAGGATTACCATAGACCAGAATATACGGAGCCGGAGCCATCGTCTGGAATTATCTTATGACGGAGAATGCGAGATATTGAATCCCGGGGAATATCTGATGGAGATCAAGGTGTCAGGCGCGTATCCGGTCTGGCTTGCGGATACGCTGGGAAAATGTGAGATTTATCCCGCATCTTTCTCGAAATACGGGGCGGTGTATGCCCGGATGATGTGTCAGGGCAGGGAACATGTAGGAGCGGTGAATGAAGATATGGAATATGTGCAGGCAGAGCAGGAGGCACAAAGATATGCTGTAGCGGGTATATGACGTCGCAGAGATCGAAAAGATGAATTAAGAGCAGCAATGAGGATTGTCATATTCCGGAAGCTCTAACTACAGCGACAATTATTAAGCAAGAGAAGAGATTGGCAATACAGAATAAGGGTAAAAGAGTATAAATGCTGTCAGCGTTCAAAGAGTAAGCGGGCATCCAAGAATAATGTGCCAAAACGGACGTAAAAGAATGGATACAAAGAATAGACAGCCAGATAGAAATAGAAAGTGAGGAAATGAATAGATGTTTACAAGCATATTAACAGGCGTAGAGGGGAATCTGACAATTCAGAACGCACTGCTGTGCGCAGTGGTATCCCTGGTTCTGGGATTTCTGATTGCGGTAATCTATGGCTACCAGGGAGCATCCAGCAAGAACGTCATGGTGACGCTGGCGATGCTCCCGGTGCTGGTGCAGATGGTCATCATGCTGGTCAACGGCAATCTGGGAACCAGCGTTGCGGTACTTGGTGCTTTCAGCCTGGTGCGGTTCCGGTCGGTCCCCGGCTCCTCCAAGGAGATGGCGGTGATTTTCTTTGCGATGGCAGTGGGGCTGGCGACCGGAACAGGATATCTTGGATTTGCCGCCGTCATGACGGTGATGGTCGGTTTGGTGTTCCTGGCGCTGGAGCGGACGCATTTTGGCGAGTCTAAGCGGGAGAGGAAAGACCTTCGGATCACTATAGCGGAGCATCTGGACTATACAGAGATTTTTGATGACATTTTCCAGAAATACACCAACAGCTGCAGCCTTCAGCGGGTGAAGACGACGAATCTTGGAAGTATGTATGAACTGGAATACCATATTACTTTGAAAGATATCCGGCAGGAGAAGGAAATGATCGATGCAATCCGCTGCAGAAATGGAAACCTGACGATTATCTGCGGGCGGAGGGCGACGATTCAGGAGGAATTGTGATTATAAAGATAGACTATGAAGAATGTGAGGGCAGAAGACCAGCATATCCGGCATAGAAGAAGCGGCGCAAGGAAAACACCATTTTATAGAAGACTTGACGCAAAGAGAATGCAGAAGATAGAAGATGGAGGATCTGGAGACAATAGTTTGGCACAGAAGGAAGGATTACAGATGAAGTATAAGAAGATTCAGGCAGGTTTGCTGAGTATGATGCTTGTGTGTACTATGGCAGGATGCAAGAAGGACGGAGAGGTTCAGGAAGCGGAGGTACAGGCTGCTTCAGGGACTTCGGAACATGCAAAAGTCAGTACGGTTACATTGACGGAAGGGAAATACAGTGAAGAGAAGCTTCAAGATACCTGGGATGCAGAGAGCGCAGTCTGTCTTAAGCTTGATAAGGATGAGATATCTGTTGAGGATAAGCCGGACGAGCGGATTACAAACGCCGAAGGAGACAATTCAGACGGAAACGGCGTCAGGATTGCGGAAGATACGGTAACAATTACACAGGAAGGAACTTACATATTTTCCGGTGAGCTTGAGGATGGGCAGATTATCGTGGATGCGGACAAGGATGCAGTTGTCAGACTGGTGTTTGATGGCGTAAGTGTTGCAAACAGCAGTTCGGCGCCTCTCTACAGCAAGGGCGGCAATGTGATTGTCACGCTGGTGGACGGTTCGGAAAATGTGTTTGAGGACGCAGGCGTCTACAGTTATGAGAATGAAGGCGATGATGAACCGGATGCGGCGATTTTTGCGAAGGACGACCTGACCTTCAACGGGACGGGGACGCTTAAGGTTACCGGAGAGTATCGTCATGCAATCCATTGTAAGGACGATCTGAAATTTGTCACCGGCACGTACATGATTACGGCAGCGGATGACGGAATCGTGGGAAAGGACAGTGTATCGGTTAAGAACGGCAATTTTACCATCGTAAGCGGTGACGACGGAATTAAGGCAACGAATATAGAAGAAACAGATAAGGGGTATGTACTCATTGAGGATGGTGCATTTCAGATTACTGCAGGCGGAGACGGAATTCAGGCGGAGACACTTCTTAGGGTAAATGACGGAGATATAGATATCGAGACAGGCGGGGGAAGTGAGAGCGCCGAAAAAAAGTCTGATATGCCGGGCAAAATGCCGGCGGGGAAGATGACTGGCCGGTGGGGAAGCGGGACAGATGTGGCAGGCGGTGAGACAGACGGAGCGTCGGAAGAGGCAGTACTGCCAGACGGGATGAAGGAGCGCTCAGGCGGGTCACCGGAAGGGATGAAGCTGCCAGAAGGAGCGGGAGAAGGAGCAGAAGGGCCGGATGGGTCCACGGAAGGGATGGAGCCGCCGGAAGGAATGGAAGTGCCGGATGGCTTCCGGGAAGGGATGGAGTCACCGGAAGGAATGAAGGAGCGCTCAGGCGAGTCACCGGAAGGGATGGAGCAACCGAAAGGAATGGGAGAAAGAATGGAAGGGCCGGATGGGTCACCAGAAGGGATGGAGCCGCCGGAAGGAATGGGAGAAGGAGTGGAAGGGCCGGCTGGGTCACCGGAAGGAATAGAGGAAGGAATGGCTCCGCCGGATGGAACGCCAGAAGGGATAGAAGTGGAAGGGACAGCGCCGGATGCACAGGAGACCGGCAAAGGAGGAGCCAGTGTTTCTGCCGGCCGGGAGCCAGAGGATTCTGCCAGCGCCAAAGCGCTGAAGTCCTATGTGGACCTGATAATCGCAGGAGGAGATTTTGAACTGGACTGCTGTGACGATGGGTTGCACAGCAATCAGAATGTAACGATAGAGGACGGTACATTCTTGATCCGTACCGGTGATGATGGAGTTCATGCAGACAAAAAGCTCACAATTCATGGCGGCGATATCGACATATCTCAGAGTTATGAAGGACTGGAAGGGTTTGAGATAGAGATTCATGACGGGGATATCAGGATTATAGCATCCGACGACGGTATTAATGCGGCGTCAGGGAGCACAGATTCTGAGGCAGGCGATAACAATGCAGCGTCAAAGAGCGCAGATTCTGAGATTGACGATAGCAAAGTGTCGTCAGTAAGAGAGGATTCTGAGACAGGCGATAACAATGCGGTGTCAGAGAGCGCAGATTCTGAGATTGACGATAGCAAAGTGTCGTCAGGAAAAGAGGACTCTGAGGCGAATGGCATCAATATGCCGTCAGTAAGAGAGGATTCTGAGACAGGCGATAACAATGCAGCGTCAGAGAGCGCAGATTCTGAGATTGACGATAACAAAGTGCCGTCAGTAAGAGAGGATTCTGAGACGGACAGTATCAAAGATGCAGGAACAGGCCGGCGGGCCGGCGGCCCGGGAGGCGGCATGCCTGACGAAGATCAGGGCGCTGTCATGACATTGAACGGAGGAACCGTCTATGTGAATGCCGGCGGAGACGGACTGGATGCCAACGGAGATATTTTCATCAACGGAGGTGAGATTACGGTTCACGGACCGGAGAACGGGGGCAACGGAACTCTGGATTATGCCGGTACATGTAAGATAACCGGAGGCACGTTCCTTGGAGCGGGAAGTATGGGAATGGCGCAGAGTCCAGGCGAAGATTCCACACAGCCGGTGATCGTGTGGAATACGGATACTGCCGTAGAAGCCGGAACGGTCGTATCGGTTGCAGACAGTAATGGGGAGATCATAGCAGAGATGACGACAGAGAAGAAAGCGCAATGGTTTGCTGTATCGTCTCCGAAGCTGGCGGCGGGCGCGGTATATACGGTATGCGCGGGAGAGGTGAAGAAGGAGATAGAGGTAAGCCGGATCATCAATTAAGTTTTTAGATTAATTCTGATGAATCCATTCCAAATTATTGCTGATGGAAAATGATTGTGATACAATAAAACCATCCTGAACGAGAAGAACAGATTATTTGGAGGACAGTAAGGATGAATCAGGACTGGGAGAGGTTTGGGGAGGATATCCGCAGGACGGTACAGCAGGCGATAGATTCCCGGGACTTTGGAAGATTGAATCAGACCATTACGGATACGGTCAACGATGCGGTTGATACCATAGCGAGAAATATCAGGAACACGGCGCAGAGTTATTCTTATGGCAGAGAGGAATCCGCTGGCCGGACGGAAGCGCGTGCGCAATCGCATCTGTGTGAGAGAAGACAGCCGGGGAAGAACCTTCCCCGGCTATATCGGCGTATATCGTCTGTGAAGGCAGGCGGGACGATCATGACTGCACTGGGGATGGCGACAGGCGGGATCTTCTCCGTGCTGTTATTGTTTTTCGGGGCAGGGGCTTTTATTACGGGGACGGCCGGAGCCGGACAGATCGTAGTGATGGCAGTTTTCCTGATTCTTGCGGCGGCGGGGTTCGTGGCAGGCGGATGCGGGAATGGCATCCGTGCCAGGGCGAAGCGGTTCCAGACTTATCTGCAGGTCATCGGACAGCGTGAATACTGCAATATCCGGGATCTTTCGAAGGCGGTGAAGAAGAGTGTAAAGTACGTGGTGCGGGATCTGGAGGACATGCTTGCAAGAGGATGGTTTCTGCAGGGACATCTGGACGAGCAGAAGACATGTCTGATTGTTACGGATGGAATGTACCGGCAGTACCGGCAGATAGAAGCGGAACGGCGGCAGAATGAACTGGATATGGCCAAGCGGCAAAGGCAGGAAGAACGGAAGAATAAGAAGCAGAGAAGGAAGGACATAAAGAAGGCATCAAGGCAGAAGGACTACGGGCAGGAGAATTGCGGACAGGCAGCAGCAGGAGACGGAAGCGGGAAGAGCAGGGCAGACGAGAAGCAGAGACGGAAGGAGCTTCCGCCGCAGGTCCGGGAGGTGATTGAAGAAGGCGACGCCTATATCAGCAGGATCCATGCATGTAATGAAGCAGTTTCCGGCGGAGAGATATCTGCGAAGATCTCGCGGATGGAGATGCTGGTGGACCGAATCTTCGACCGGGTGGAGCAGAACCCGGAATCCGTAGACGACATCCATAAGCTGATGGAGTACTATCTGCCAACGACGGTGAAGCTTCTGGAGGCTTATCAGGAGCTGGATGCGCAGCCGGTTGAGGGAGAGAACATCCGCTCCTCGAAACGTGAGATCGAGGCGACGCTTGATACGCTGAACATGGCGTTTGAGAAGCTTCTGGACGGCATGTTCCAGGAGACGGCGTGGGATGTTTCGTCAGATATCTCCGTGTTACAGATGCTGCTTGCGCAGGAGGGGCTTACGGATGACGGCCTCCATGCGAACTAGACACTTAGACGAAAGAAGGCATGACCATGAAGAATGAATTTGAACAGTTTCAGACGGTTCCCAAGCTGACTCTTGAGCCATTCAAGGAGGAAGTAAAACCAGAGATCTTAAAAGAGCCGGAGGCGCCGGTCCTTGAGGAGGACATTTTATCGGAGGAGGAGCGAAGGGCGGTGGATGCATTTGCCGCGCAGATCGATCTGACGAATTCCAATGCGATTCTTCAATACGGCGCAGGGACGCAGAAGAAGATGGCAGATTTCTCGGAGTCTGCCCTGGAGAATGTGCGGACGAAGGATCTGGGAGAGATCGGCGACCTTCTCACGGACGTGGTGAAGGAATTAAGATCATTTGATGAAGAAGAGGAGACAGGGTTTCTTGGCGGACTTTTCCGGAAGAGTTCCGGCAAGATCCAGTCGATGAAGGCGAAGTACGCGAAGGCAGAGGTGAATATCAATCAGATCTGCAAGGTTCTGGAGTCCCATCAGGTAAGACTGATGAAGGATGTGGCGGTGCTGGATAAGATGTATGAGCTGAATCTTACTTATTATAAAGAGTTGTCCATGTATATCCTGGCAGGAAAGAAGAAGCTTTGCGAAGTAAGGGAGAATACACTGCCCGGGCTTCTTGAGAAGGCGTCAAAGACAGGTCTTGTAAAGGATGCGCAGGCGGCAAGGGATCTGGATGGCATGTGCGGCCGGTTCGAGAAGAAGATACACGATCTGGAGCTGACCAGGACGATTTCCATGCAGACAGCCCCTCAGATACGCCTGATTCAGGGGAATGATACGCTGATGGTGGAGAAGATCCAGTCTACGGTGGTCAATACAATCCCGCTCTGGAAGAGTCAGATGGTGCTGGCGTTGGGAGTGGAGCATTCCGCCCAGGCGGCCGCAGCCCAGAGGGAAGTGACAGACATGACGAACGAGCTGCTAAGGAAGAACGCGGACAAGCTTAAGATGGCAGTGACCGGGACGGCCAGGGAATCGGAGCGGGGGATTGTCGAGATCGAGACCTTGAAGCATACCAACGAATCGCTGATTGCCACGCTTGACGAGGTGATGCAGATCCAGCGGGAAGGAAGGCAGAAGAGAGCAGAAGCCGAGCAGGAGATGCAGAGGCTTGAGAGGGAGCTTAAGGGGAAACTTTTGCAGATACAGGGCTAATTTCGAAAAAACCCTTGATTTTACTGGTATTAGGTGCTATACTGACATACAGTTACATAAGGAAATCGGCAGAAGAGTGAACGGAAGTTCACTCTTCTTTGTTGAAAAGGAGGAATTGGAGATTGACCAAGAAAGAGATGTACGAACAGAAGACGGAAGAGATACTGATGCCTATTGTAGAAGAGTACGGATTTGAACTCGTTGACGTAGAATATGTGAAGGAAGGCAGCACATGGTATCTTCGTGCATATATTGATAAGCCGGGAGGCATCACGATCGACGATTGTGAGACGGTAAGCCGCAGGCTCTCGGATATCCTGGATGAGAAGGATTATATTGAGGACGCGTATATACTGGAGGTCAGCTCGCCGGGCCTTGGAAGGCCGCTTCGCAAGGAGAAGGATTATAAGAGGAGCCTGGGAGAAGAGGTAGAGATCAGGACTTACCGGATGATAGATAAGCAGAAGGAATTTACCGGAATATTAAGGAGCTATGACGAGAAGACGGTGACGATAGAGGAGGAAGGAAGCCTTAGAACCTTTGAGAAGAGCGATATCGCCCTGATCCGTCTGGCGTTTGATTTTTAACTGAAGATATATGAATCAGAGATAGGAGGAGATACGATGAATACGGAATTGTTAGACGCATTGAATATATTGGAGCAGGAGAAGGAGATCAGCAAGGAGACATTGCTGGATGCGATTGAGAATTCTCTGCTGAACGCCTGCAAGAACCATTTTGGCAAGGCGGATAATGTCAGGGTGATCATGGACAGAACGACCTGTGACTACCAGCTTTTCGCCGAGAAGGTGGTTGTAGAAGAGGTGGAAGATAAGCTTGAGCAGATCAGCCTTGAGGAAGCGAGAGAGAAGGACGGCAAGTATGAGCTGGGAGATATTGTGCGGATCCCGATTGAGTCCAAGTCCTTTGGGCGTATCGCGACGCAGAATGCCAAGAACCTGATTCTCCAGAAGATCCGAGAGGAAGAACGCAAGGTTGTGTATGACCAGTATTTTGAAAAGGAGAAGGACATCATCACGGGTATTGTCCAGCGCTATGTGGGAAGGAATGTCAGCATCAACCTGGGGAAGGCCGATGCGATGCTTACCGAGAACGAGCAGGTGAAGGGAGAGGTATTCAAGCCGACGGAGCGGATCAAGCTGTATATCGTGGAGGTCAAGAATACGCCGAAGGGACCGAAGATCCTGGTTTCCCGTACCCATCCGGAGCTTGTGAAGCGGCTCTTTGAGGCAGAGGTGACAGAGGTGAAGGACGGCATTGTAGAGATTAAGAGTATTGCCAGGGAGGCGGGCAGCAGGACGAAGATTGCGGTGTGGTCCAACGACCCGGATGTGGATCCGGTGGGCGCGTGCGTCGGCATGAATGGCTCCAGGGTGAATACAATCGTAAGCGAGCTTCGCGGAGAGAAGATCGACATCATCAACTGGAGTGATAATCCGGCGATCCTGATCGAGAATGCGTTAAGCCCCGCCAAGGTCATTTCCGTAATGGCGGATCCTGACGAGAAGACGGCAGGGGTGATCGTGCCGGACTACCAGCTGTCTCTTGCGATTGGTAAGGAAGGGCAGAATGCAAGGCTTGCCGCGAGGCTGACCGGATATAAGATTGATATCAAGAGCGAGACACAGGCCATCGAGTCCGGAGATCTTCCGGAGAATTATCTGGAGATGAGCGAGGGCGTGTTCGAATCCGAATATGAAGAGCCTTATGAGGAAGGCTATGAGGGAGAGTATGAGGAGGAATATGACGACGCCTACGATCTCTCTTCCTATGAAGCAGAGGATCAGGAAGCTTCCTATGGAGAGGAGTTTGAAGGATCCGCTGATGAGCTTCATGATGAGGAGGGGACAAAAGACGGTTATCCGTCCTGCGATGAGGAAGCATATGCGGGTGAACCCGATGGATACGAAGACGAGGATGAGATTGTATTTGAGGAAATAGATGAGGAATAGGTGATCATTTGGGTGGAAATAAAAAGATACCTGTGCGTAAATGTGTAGGTTGTCAGGAGATGAAGAGTAAGAAAGAGATGATTCGTGTAATCCGGACGAAGGAAGGAGAGTTCCTTCTGGATGCCACAGGCAGGAAGAACGGCCGCGGAGCCTATATCTGTCCGTCCAGGGAGTGTCTTGCGAAGGCGGTCAGAAGCAGGGGACTGGAGCGTTCCTTCAAGCAGTCGATTCCGGCGGAAGTATACGAAGCGTTAGAAAAGGAGATGAGGCTGCTTGAGACAGAGTAAAGCACTGTCGCTCATCGGACTGGCCACAAAGGCCGGGGAGACGGCAAGCGGAGAGTTCTGTACAGAGAAGGAAGTAAAGTCCGGGAATGCAAAGCTGGTCATAGTAGCCGGCGACGCATCTGATAATACGAAGAAGAAGTTTAAGAATATGTGTGATTACTATCACGTGCCTGTCTGTTTTTACGGAGATAAAGATACCTTGGGGCATGCAATGGGAAAGCAATTCCGGGCATCTCTTGCGATATTGGATGAGGGATTTGCAAAAGGAATCAGAAAGCATATAGAGACAGAAGAGAATACAATTGCATAGAGGAGGTAGTTAGAATATGTCAAAGATTAAAGTATATGAATTAGCGAAGGAATTGAATGTCCCAAGCAAGGAAGTGGTTGAATTCCTGAACAGGAAGAATATAGAAGTGAAGAATCATATGAATTCTCTGGAGGATGCGGATGCCGATATGGTGAGAAAGTCATTCTCCAAGGGCGGGACCGGGAGTGCGGCGCCGGCACAGGAAGCGCCGAAGAAGAAGAGTATTGTGCAGGTGTTCCGTCCGCAGAATACACAGAACGGTGCAAAGCAGGGCAGAAGGTCCGGCAGCCGCAGTGCAGGACAGCAGGGAAGCGGCCGTCCTGCGCAGATGCAGGGAAGACCGATGCAGGTGAATAACGGCCGTCCGTCCAAGGCGTCTTTGGTACGTCCGGCGGCTCCGGTACAGGGAGCGAAGCCGGCAGAACCGGTGAAGCGTCCGGCAGCGCCCGCGCCGGCAGCGAGAACGGCGGATGCCCTGAAGCGCCCGGAAGCAGATGCGGCAAGGGCGGCAGAGGCAGTAAAGCGTCCGGCAGCGCCGGCAGATACGGTGAAGACTGCACAGGAGCCGAAGCATACAGCGGCTCCCGCACCGGCAGCGAAGCCGGCAGAGGCAGTGAAGCGTCCGGAGACGGAACCGGCGAAGGCTTTAGAAGCAGCGAACCGTCCGGAGACGGCGTCAGCCGAGAAGGAGAATGTACAGCGTACGGACCGTCAGGGAGACAGGCCGCAGAGCGGACAGCGTCAGGACCGCCCGGGAGACAGAGTTTCCCGTCAGGACCGCCAAGGAGACAGAGCGCCTCGTCAGGGGGACAGAGTTTCCCGTCAGGGAGACAGAGCGCCTCGTCAGGGAGACAGGGGCTATGACAGGGATGACAGAGGCCCGTCAAGGTTCAGAAACCGTTCAGAGCGTTCCGACAGAGGCGGCGAGAGATTCCGTGACGGGAACGGACAGCGCCCGGCGAGAGGAGACAGACCGCAGGGAGACCGAGACAACAGAGACAGAGACAGAGGCCGCGACCGGTTCCAGGGAGACAGAGACAGCCGCGACCGTTTCCAGGGCGGACGATCAGACAGACCGCAGGGAGACCGAGACAACCGCGACCGCTTCCAGGGAGACCGAGACAACAGAGACAGAGACAGAGGCCGCGACCGCTTCCAGGGAGACCGAGATAACAGAGACCGTTTCCAGGGGGATCGAGACAGCCGGGACAGAGGCCGCGACCGTTTCCAGGGAGACCGTGATAACCGCGACCGCGGACAGGGACGCAAACCAGGAGAGAGAGCTGACCGCCGCAACAGCGACAGAAGAAGCGGCAGTTCCGGCATCCCGGCGCCGGCAGTGGAGACGCAGAAGCCGCAGCGCAGCAAGAACAAGGGGAAGGATGACCATAAGAAGAAGGATTACCGCCGCGAGGATGAAGAAGGCAGGAGCGCGAAGGGCAGGAAGAAGAATGAGCCGAAACAGCAGTTCCAGAAGCCGCAGCAGAGACAGCAGAAGGTGGAGGAACAGATCAAGTCTATTATCATTCCGGAGGTTCTGACGATCAAGGAGCTGGCGGATAAGATGAAGATCGTTCCGTCTGTCATCGTTAAGAAGCTGTTTATGCAGGGCAAGATCGTTACGGTGAATCAGGAGGTCGATTACGAGACTGCGGAAGGCATCGCTCTTGAATATGACGTGCTCTGTGAGAAGGAAGAAGTCGTAGATGTGATTGAAGAGCTTCTCAAGGAGGAGGAAGAGGACGAAAGCAAGATGAAGAAGCGTCCGCCGGTAGTCTGTGTCATGGGGCATGTCGACCATGGTAAGACATCACTTCTGGATGCGATTCGTCATACGAATGTAATAGACAAAGAAGCAGGCGGTATTACACAGCACATTGGGGCCTATGTAGTGGATGTGAACGGAGAGAAGATTACGTTCCTTGACACACCGGGACATGAGGCGTTCACGGCCATGCGTATGCGCGGAGCAAGCTCTACGGATATCGCGATCCTGGTCGTTGCCGCAGACGACGGCGTGATGCCGCAGACGGTGGAAGCAATCAACCATGCGAAGGCCGCAGGGGTAGAGATTGTTGTGGCCGTGAATAAGATAGATAAGCCGAGCGCGAATATCGAGCGCGTGAAGCAGGAGCTTACGGAATATGAACTGATTCCGGAGGACTGGGGCGGAAGCACCGTCTTCGTGCCGGTATCTGCCAAGACCGGGGAGGGGCTTGAGGATCTGATGGAGATGATCGTCCTGACGGCCGAGGTCATGGAGCTTAAGGCGAACGAGAACCGCCGCGCAAGAGGTCTGGTGCTTGAGGCGCAGTTAGATAAGGGCAGAGGCTCCGTTGCGACCGTTCTTGTCCAGAAGGGAACGCTGCGTGTGGGCGATTCTGTAGCGGCAGGCTCCGCGCACGGTAAGGTCAGGGCCATGATGGATGATAAGGGAAGACGTGTAAAGGAGGCAGGTCCTTCCATGCCGGTTGAGATCCTTGGCCTGAACGATGTTCCGAATGCGGGAGAGGTGTTCGTAGGCTGTGCCAATGATAAGGAAGCAAGAAACTTTGCGGAGACATTTATCTCACAGAGCAAGGTGAAGCTGCTTGAGGATACGAAGTCAAAGCTGTCTCTGGATGATCTGTTCACCCAGATTCAGGAAGGTAACTTAAAGGAACTTGGAATCGTCGTAAAGGCGGATGTACAGGGGTCGGTTGAGGCGATGAAGCAGAGTCTCCTGAAGCTGACCAATGAAGAGGTTGTAGTCAAGATCATACACGGCGGCGTAGGCGCCATTAATGAATCTGACGTAAGCCTTGCTTCGGCGTCGAACGCGATCATCATCGGATTCAATGTGCGGCCGGATGCGACGGCGAAGGAGACGGCGGACCGCGAGGGCGTGGATATCCGTCTGTACCGCGTCATCTACAATGCAATTGAAGACGTGGAAGCAGCCATGAAGGGTATGCTGGATCCGATATTCGAAGAGAAGGTACTGGGCCATGCAGAAGTACGGCAGACCTTCAAGGCTTCCGGCGTGGGAACGATCGCAGGATCCTACGTACAGGACGGAATCTTCGAGAGAGACTGTTCCGTGCGCCTGACGCGCGACGGCGTGGTGATCTTCGAAGGACCGCTTGCATCGCTGAGACGATTCAAGGATGATGTGAAGGAAGTAAGAGCGGGATATGAGTGCGGATTCGTATTTGCCAACTTTAATGATATCAAAGAAGGCGATCTGGTTGAGGCATTCAAGATGGTAGAGATACCAAGGTAGAGAAGAAAAGGATCCCGTTTTGGTGAAGACAGTGGAAGAGGGCAGCCTGTCATACAGAGGGGCTGCCGGATGAGGTGTAATATATCATGAGAAAGAGAAGTATCAAGAATACCAGAGTCAATACCGAGGTACAGCGGGAGCTCAGTAATATTGTAAGGAATATGAAGGATCCCCGTGTCGCGCCGTGGACCTCCGTGGTGGCGGCGCAGGTGGCGCCGGATCTTAAGACCTGTAAGGCGTATATCAGTGTGCTTGGGGACGATACGGTGCAGAAGGAGACCATACAGGGACTTAAGAGCGCGGAGGGGTATATCCGGCGGGAGCTTGCACATACGCTGAATATGCGCAATACGCCGCAGATCCAGTTTGTACTCGACCAGTCCATCGAGTATGGGGTCAATATGTCTAAGAAGATAGACGAGGTAACTAAGAATATCATATCGGAAGGTGATGCAGATGCTGAATAAGATTCTGAAAGAAGCTGTGACGATTGCAATCGGCGGTCATATACGCCCGGATGGAGACTGTGTGGGATCCTGCATAGGATTGTATCAGTATATCAAAGATAACTACAAGGATAAGAAGGCAGACGTATATCTTGAAGAGATTCCGGATTCATTCCATTTTCTTGAGGCTGCGGAAGTAATCCGTCATGAGATTCCGGCAGATGCGGTCTATGACCTGTTCATCAGCCTGGATTGCGGGGATAAGGGACGCCTTGGATTCTCTGCGCCGCTTTTTGACCGTGCGAAGAGAACCTATTGCGTCGACCATCATATCAGCAACAAAGGGTTTGCGCAGGATGGTTATGTTATCCCGGACGCCAGTTCTACATCAGAACTGGTATACTGTCTGCTTGACGAGGAGAAGATCTCGCTTCGGACGGCGGAAGCTCTGTATCTCGGGATTATCCACGATACCGGCGTGTTCCAGTATTCCTGTGCCGGGCCGTCTACCTTCCGGGTGGCGGCAAAGCTTCTGGAGAAGGGGGTAGACGGCCCCGGGATCATCCAGGACACCTTCTATGAGAAGACCTATGCGCAGAACCAGATCCTTGGAAGGGCGCTGCTTGAGAGCATCCTGTTTATGGATAAGAAGTGCATTGCCACTTATATCACGAAGAAGACCATGGATTTCTACGGGGTTGTCCCCAAGGATCTGGAGGGGATTGTAAGCCAGCTGAGACTGACAAGGGGAGTGGAGGTTGCGATCTTCATGTATGAGCTGGAGAAGAATGTCTATAAGGTCAGCCTGCGCTCCAAGGATCAGGTGGATGTCTGCAAGGTTGCGGGGTATTTTGGCGGCGGCGGACATAAGCGGGCGGCAGGGCTTACCATGGCCGGAACCTGCTATGATGTGATCAATAACCTTTCCGGACAGATCGAGGCGCAGTTAAAGGAAGAGTGACACATATGATACATGGTGTTTTGAATGTCTATAAGGAGAAAGGTTTCACTTCCCACGATGTTGTGGCGAAGCTAAGAGGGATTACCGGACAGAAGAAGATTGGCCATACGGGAACTCTGGACCCGGATGCAAAAGGAGTGCTGCCGGTGTGCCTTGGGCGGGCCACAAAACTGTGCGATATGCTTACCGACAGGGATAAGACATACGAGACGGTTCTGCTTCTGGGGCGCACGACGGACACGCAGGATATCAGCGGAAAGGTATTGAAGACTGGAGACGCCGGAGGGCTTTCAGAGGCGCAGGTAAGGGAAGCAATCGAAAGCTTTACCGGAGAATATGCCCAGATTCCGCCGATGTATTCGGCCCTTAAGGTTGGCGGCAAGAAGTTATATGAGCTTGCAAGGGAAGGAAAAGAGGTCGGGCGCAAAGCCAGGACCGTGAGGATCTACAAGATCGGAATCCTTGAGACTGCGCTTCCCAGAGTCCGTATGAGGGTACATTGCTCGAAAGGGACCTATATCCGTACCTTATGTCATGATATCGGTGAGAGACTTGGCGTGGGGGGATGTATGGAGGAACTGCTCCGCACGCAGTCGGGAAGGTTTCACATAGAGGAGAGTCTGACGCTTGGAGAGATTGAACGTATGCGGCAGGAAGGGAGTCTTACAGAAGCCGTGATTCCTGTAGACGAGATGTTCGGCGATTATCCGGCGGCAGTGGCAGGTGGGCGGTGGGACGCCCTGGTAAAAAACGGGAATCCTCTGCCTGAAGGTGCGCTCTCTTTCCGGGAGAGCGGGGAGGAAGCAGCCGGCAGGCTATCTGGGAACGCATTTTCGCAGTCTGCGGCGGGCGCGCCGGATTCCGTGAGAGTTTACGATGAGACAGGTCAGTTTATTGCAATCTATAGATGGCAGAAAGAGAAGAAGGAGTACCGTGTCCTGAAGATGTTTTATCCCATGCTGTGACTATGGCTTTTGGATATGCAGAAAATCAGGCGGGGCAGTTATGAACAGGACGGGGAAAAGGTAGAGGTAGAGGGAAGAATATGCGATATATCAACAGGCCGGATGATTATGAGGGAAGCAAAGAATCAGCAGTTACCTTCGGCAAATTTGACGGTTTGCACAGGGGACACCAGAAGCTGGTGGAGAAGGTGCAGGAGCTTGGCAGTAAAGAAGGAATCAACAGTATCGTGTGCGCGTTCGACATGCGCCCTCTGTGGGCGGATACGGGCCGGACGGTCCGGATGCTGATGAACGGCTACGAGAGACGCTCGTATCTTGAAGGAAAGGCGGATGTTCTGCTGGAATGGCCGTTTGACCAGACGTTCAGCCGGATCCGTGCAGAGGAATTTATCAGGGACATTATCAGAGGGTTATTCCATGCAAGATATGTTGTGGTGGGAACGGATTTCCAGTTTGGATATGAGAAGCAGGGAGATATCCATATGCTTAAGGAATATGAGAAGGAATATGGATACCGGCTGATTGTCATAGAGAAGGAGAGATACGGCGGACGCGTGATCAGCAGCAGCTATATCAAGGAAGTTCTCAGGCAGGGGGATGTGCTTCTTGCGGCAAGACTTCTGGGATATGCCTATGGAATCACCGGGAAGGTGGAGCATGGGAGAAAGCTTGGAAGGACGCTGGGATTTCCCACCTTCAATGTAGCGTGGCCCAAAGAGAAGCTTCTTCCCCCGCGCGGGGTGTATGCCAGCGAGGTACTGGTATCCGGCCGCTGGTATCCGGCCATCTCGAATGTGGGAGTGAAGCCGACGGTGAGCGAAGAAGAGCGGGTGCTGATCGAGAGCTTCTTGTTTGGTTATGACGGCGACGCGTACGGGAAGACCGTGTCGGTCAGGCTGTGTGAATTCCGGCGGCCGGAACAGAAGTTTGACAGTGTCGGTCAGCTTAAGGCCTGCATTGATCAGGATATCGAATACGGGAGACGTTTCTTTGGAGTTGATGAGTAAAGGAGAGTACGAATGAGGATCACGACAATATTTATGCTGCTGGGGGGACTGGGCTTTTTCTTATATGGCATGAAGCTGATGAGCGAAGGTCTTGAGAAGGCGGCCGGCGCCAAGATGCGCAGTATACTGGAGTTTTTTACCAAGAACCGGTTTATCGGTATGCTGGTGGGTATTATATTTACCGCGATCATCCAGTCTTCCAATGCGACAACTGTGATGGTCGTCAGTTTTGTGAATTCAGGGCTTATGAATCTGATGCAGGCATCAGGAGTGATCCTGGGAGCCAATATCGGTACGACGATAACCGGACAGCTGATTGCGTTCAATCTGTCGGATGTCGCTCCGCTGGTAGTAATCATCGGAGTTGTTATGGTAATGTTCTGTAAGAAGCAGAGCATCAAGAAGATCGGGGAAGTTATCCTGGGATTTGGTATCCTGTTTATGGGACTCAGTATCATGGGGGACAGCATGAAGGCTGTCAAGGACTCTCCGCAGATACTGAATTTCCTTGCGTCACTGACCAATCCCATTGCAGCGATACTGACAGGGCTTGTGATTACGGCGGTATTGCAGAGCTCGTCCGCCACGGTGGGTATCATACTGCTGATGGTATCCCAGGGGCTTCTGGAATTTGCAATCTGTCCGTTCATGATTCTGGGATGTAATATGGGAGCCTGTGTGTCGGCGCTTGTCGCGAGTCTCAGTGGAAATAAGGACGCCAAGAGGGCGGCGCTGATACATTTCCTCTTTAACGTGATTGGTTCGGCGATTATGCTTGTGATTCTGCTGATCGCGCTTCGGCCGTTCACGGATATGATGCTGTATATATCAGGAGGCGATCTTGCGAGATCGGTTGCGAACGTACACTCCCTGATGAAGATCTTCGAGGTCGCGATACTGTTCCCGTTCATGGGCTGGATCGTGAAGGCAACCTACAGAATCGTTCCTGGTGAGGACAAGACACAGGAGGATGCTTATGAGCTTCTCTTTATCGGAAGCGGGAAGATACTGTCGTCGACAACGGCAGTGCTCGACGGAATCCGGGAGATTGTGCATATGGGTAAGGTCGCGATGCAGAATCTGCAGGCTTCCATGGATGTTCTGTGCGCCCCTGATGAAGAGAAGATTGAAGAGATCTACAAGCGGGAGGAGTATATAGACTTCATGAGCCGTAAGATCACAGATTATCTGGTTCAGGCGAACGCACTGGTACTTCCGCTGGCGGATGAGAGACTGATCGGGGGATTGTTCCATGTCGTCAATGATATCGAGCGTATCGGGGACCATGCGGAGAATTTCGCGGATTCCGCAAAGTCCCGGATAGAGCATAACGTGGAATTCAGCGAGAAAGCGATGCGCCAGTTAAGGGAGATGAACGACAAAGCGGTGAAGATTCTGGAATATTCCCTTGAGATGTTCAGAAACCGGAATTATGAGCATATGCGGGAGATCCTTCAGCTGGAGGATGAGATTGACGCGATGGAGAAGAAGCTGCAGAACGCGCATGTAAAGCGTCTTACAAAGAATAAGTGTACGCCGGAGGCAGGGATGATGTTCTCGGATACCGTATCGGGCCTGGAACGTGTGGGCGACCATGCGACCAATATTGCGTTTGCTATCCTGGAGCCGGAACCGGCGGCTGCGGTGGAAGATGACGACGACGAGTAGGCGGCAGAAAATTCTCTTTACATATATCAGATAGTATGTTATACTGTCACGGTGTAGAAGCCGGTGTTCGGTAAATGGAGACTCCAACCATTACTTAATATCAGGCGTTAGTAAGTATGCATATCCAGAGGATTGCGGCGGTGAAGCGGCCGTACCATATTCATGAGACAGGGATCAGGAAGACCGTGGTATGGCGTATGAGAGCCCGCTTTGGATGGCGCATAACAAGTATAAGGAGGAACAGAACATGATTTCAAAGGAACAGAAGGAACAGATTGTAGCAGATTATGGAAGAACAGCCGGAGACACAGGTTCACCGGAGGTACAGATTGCGATCCTCACAGCAAGGATCAACGACCTGACAGAGCATTTCAAGAACAATCCCAAGGATCACCATTCCAGAAGAGGACTTCTGAAGATGGTAGGACAGAGAAGGGGTCTGCTTGCATATCTTAAGAAGACGGATATCGAGAGATACCGTACGCTGATCGAGAGATTAGGACTGAGAAAGTAATAAGACAGGGACACAGTGGAGCAGGAAGCTTACTGCGTCCCTTTTTCAGTGCAGAAAAAATTTATCTTTTTGTAGTGGAAGATTGGCAGTTTGTGTGCTATAATAGGTAAGGTTGTGGGTAGGTGAATCTGGCCCGAGACCACTGAAAAGCATATTTTCTGTTTTCAGTCCGTCAGGAAAGTATGTTTTTCAGTAGTTTCGGCAGCTCCTGCCCACAGAAAATATCTGAATAAAAGGAGAAGAATATGTATAAGAAATTTGAGATGGAATTAGCAGGAAGACCGCTCTGCGTAGATGTTGACAGAGTGGCGAAGCAGGCGAACGGCGCCGTATTGATGCATTACGGCGAGACCACCGTGCTGTGTACGGCTACGGCTTCCGAGAAGCCAAGGGAGGGGATTGATTTCTTCCCTTTGAGTGTGGAGTATAACGAGCGTCTGTATTCCGTAGGAAAGATACCGGGAGGCTTCAACAAGAGAGAGGGTAAGGCTTCGGAGAATGCGATCCTGACCTGCCGTGTCATCGACCGGCCGATGCGGCCCCTGTTCCCCAAGGATTACCGGAATGACGTGACGCTTGAGAATCTGGTACTGTCTGTGGATCAGGATTGTTCCCCGGAGCTTACGGCGATGCTTGGAGCCGCGATTGCCACCAGTATCTCCGATATTCCTTTTGACGGACCGATCTCTACCACACAGGTGGGACTGGTTGACGGAGAGTTTGTATTCAACCCTACGGCGGCGCAGAAGGAGGTTTCCGATCTGGCGCTGACGGTGGCTTCTACAAAGGAGAAGGTCATTATGATCGAGGCCGGAGCCAATGAGGTTCCGGAAGACCGGATGATCGACGCTATCTTCGCGGCCCATGAGATGAACCAGAAGGTGATTGCCTTTATCGAGACGATCATCGCCGAGTGCGGGAAGCAGAAGCATTCCTATGAGAGCTGCGCAGTGCCGGAAGAATTATTCGACGCGATCAGGGAGATTGTACCTCCTGAGGCGATGGAAGAAGCTGTATTTACAGATGAGAAGCAGGTGAGAGAGGAGAATATCCGTCAGATTACCGGGAAGCTTGAGGAGGCGTTTGCGGAGAAGGAAGAGTGGCTCGCAGTGCTTGGCGAGGCGGTATACCAGTATCAGAAGAAGACGGTCCGCAAGATGATCCTTAAGGATCACAAGCGTCCGGACGGAAGGGCCATCGACCAGATCAGGCCGCTTGCGGCAGAGATTGACCTGATTCCAAGAGTACATGGTTCCGCCATGTTTACACGTGGGCAGACGCAGATCTGTACGGTGACCACACTGGCTCCTCTTGCAGAGGCACAGAGGCTTGACGGGCTTGACGAGGCAGAGACCTCCAAGCGTTATATGCATCATTATAACTTCCCGTCCTATTCCGTAGGCGAGACCAGGCCGTCAAGAGGTCCGGGACGCCGTGAGATCGGACATGGTGCGCTGGCAGAGAGGGCGCTGGTTCCGGTGCTTCCGTCGGAGTCAGAGTTCCCGTATGCGATCCGTACCGTATCGGAGACCTTCGAATCCAACGGTTCGACTTCTCAGGCAAGTATCTGTGCGTCGTCCATGTCGCTTATGACGGCGGGCGTACCGATCAAGGCGGCGGTTGCTGGAATCTCTGCAGGACTGGTAACAGGTGAGACGGATGATGACTATCTGGTGCTTACCGATATCCAGGGGCTTGAGGATTTCTTTGGCGATATGGACTTTAAGGTTGCGGGAACCCACAAGGGTATCACGGCGATTCAGATGGATATCAAGATCCATGGACTGACGAGGCCGATCATCGAGGAAGCGATTGCCGCTACGAAGAAGGCAAGAACCTATATATTGGATGAGGTCATGGCAGAGGCGATTAAGGAGCCTAGACCGGAGGTTGGACCATATGCGCCGAAGATTATCCAGATGCAGATCGACCCGCAGAAGATCGGCGATGTAGTCGGACAGAGGGGTAAGACGATCAACGCGATCATTGACCAGACCGGAGTGAAGATTGATATCGAGGACGACGGTTCCGTATCTATCTGCGGCACGGATGCGAAGAGCATGGAAGAAGCGCAGAAGCTGATCTATATCATCGTTACGGATTTTGAGGCCGGACAGGTTCTGGAAGGAAAGGTAGTAAGCATCAAGGAGTTCGGGGCATTCGTAGAGTTTGCGCCGGGCAAGGAAGGGATGGTGCACATCTCCAAGATTTCCAAGGAGAGGATCAGGCAGGTAGAGGATGTACTGACCCTGGGAGATATGGTGAAGGTCGTATGTCTTGGAAAGGATAAGATGGGACGCATGTCGTTCAGTATGAAGGACGTGGCGGAATAAGAGAATAGAGTTAGCAGCAGAGGACGCGGTTTTGCCGCGTCCTTTTTGTATGTCCGGCGGCCATATGCTTCAGCTGGACAGGATATGAAGAGTATCTTTCAAATCTCTGCTCCAAAAAGTCTGCATAAATAGAAAGCTCGTACATATATTGAGATAAAGAGGTGGATGAAGATGCAAAAAGAAAGAATTCTGCGTGTCCTGCCCAAGGGTGTGCGGGCATTGCTTGAGAAGGAAGCGCTTAGGTATGCGAAGCTTCAGGAGATACGTCTGCGGACAGATAAACCTTTATTACTCATCTACGGGGGAGAGGAACGGATCATCCGGAATCAGCGGGACGGGCCGTATATCGTCACCAGAGAAGATATCAGAGAGATGCTTGAGTATGTCAGCAATTATTCCCTGTATGCTTACGAACAGGAGATGAGACAGGGATTCATCACGATTGAAGGAGGGCACAGAGTGGGGATGGCAGGACAGGCGATTGTTGAGGATGGAAGAGTCCGGAATCTGAGATATATTTCATCTGTTAACCTTAGAATGTCCCATGAGGTGACAGGATGCGCGGATCAGATATTCCCCTATATCATTGATGGACAAAGGGTGTGCAATACGCTGGTGGTATCACCGCCGCGGTGCGGCAAGACAACGCTCCTTCGGGATATGATCCGGCAGATTTCCGACGGAAACCGGTGGACGAGGGGGATGACTGTGGGAGTGGTGGATGAACGCTCGGAGATCGGAGGATGTTATATGGGGGCGGCGCAGAATCAGCTTGGAATCCGTACGGATATACTGGACTGCTGCCCAAAAGCCGAAGGGATGATGATGCTGATCCGGTCCATGGGGCCGGAGGTGATCGCGGTGGATGAGATCGGGACAACGGAGGATGTACATGCTGTCGAATACGCCATGCACTGTGGCTGCCGGATGCTTGCCACCGTCCATGCGGATTCTATGGAAGAATTAAGAAGGAAACCGCTTCTTGACCAGATGGTTGCAAAGAAACAGTTTGAACGGTATATTCTGCTTGGCTGCCAGGACCATGCGGGGCAGGTGGAGGGGGTGTTTGACAGCCGGGGAAGCCTGCTGTACAGTGAGGCGGAGAGGATGACGGGATGACGGTAAAGATAATCGGATTGTGTATGGTCATAGGCGCCGCGTCGGCAGGCGGGGCATTGGCGGCAGAGAAGGTCAGGCACGGGTATGAGCAGCTGCGGTATCTGCAGAGAATCATCTGTCAGTTAAAAAGTGAGATTCAATATACAAGAGCTTGCCTGGGAGAAGCATTTTACAAGATTGGAACGTCTGCGGGAAGTCCTTACAAAGAATGGCTTCTTGCCATGTCCCGTCAGATGGAGGAGCGAAGAGGCGGTACATTTGCCGGAATATGGGAGGAGCAGACGCTGGAATATCTTAAGGATTCCGGACTCTCAGGCAGGACTGTGGAGAGACTCGCAGACTTTGGCAGTCAGCTGGGGGCCGCGGATGTCAAGCTGCAGACCAGGGCGCTGGAACTCTATCAGGAGGAAATCGGACTGGCCATGGAGGAGATGCGCAGGGAAATGCAAAGTAAAATAAGGCTGTGCCATTGTCTGGGAATCATGAGCGGGATATTTGTTTCAATCCTGTTATTGTAGCCAGGAATTAACCATACGTTTCGCTGGTCTGTTTTCACGATAGTACATGGTGTACTGTCTGCATCATATCTGGCGAAATTTTGCAGGATATGTGATCCGGATGTTATGGAGGAGGTGTATATGAGTGTAAATTTGATATTCAAGATTGCGGCCGTAGGAATCCTGGTTTCTGTACTCAGCCAGGTCCTGAAGCACAGCGGAAGGGAGGAGCAGGCGTTTCTGACCAGCCTGGCAGGACTTCTGCTGGTGCTGTTCTGGATCGTACCCTATATCTATGATCTGTTTGAATCCATACAGAGATTGTTTGCGTTATAGGAGCAGGAGGGAGAAGAGATATGGACATGCTTCGGATCGGAATCATGGGAGTCGCCGGGACACTCCTGGCGATACAGTTCAAAAGCGGAAAATCAGAGTATGGGATATACATCAGCGTAGTGCTGAGTCTGATCATCTTCTTTAGCATACTGGGACGGCTGGAACTGATGATCGGCGCCATGAAGGAGATCGGAAGGTATATCCGTCTGGATCAGGCATATATCGGGACTCTGATCAAGATGCTGGGCATTACTTATATCGCGGAATTTGCCGCTGGAATATGCAAGGACGGCGGATATCAGACGATTGCCGCGCAGATCGAGATATTCGGGAAGCTGGCGGTGATGGTTTTAAGCATTCCGATCCTGATGACGCTGCTGAATACGATAAAGGATTTCCTGTCGTGAGAATCATTGGACGTGATTGAAGAAATGCCAGGAAGAGAACGTGTGAACACGTTTGAGGAGATGCCAGAAAGAGAATGTGTGAACATGAATGAGAAGATGCCAGAAAGAGAACGTGCGAATGAGGAGATGCCGGAAAGAGAATGTGTGGACGCGATCAAGAGACTGCAGATATAAGCGCCTGTCGAAAGGAGGCTGTGGCAGGGATTATGGTGAGTGGACGAAGAAAGAGAAGGCTGCCGGCGGCATTAACGGTCTTATTACTGGCTCTGATTCTGTGGGTTCCGGCGGATGTCAGTGCGGCTGACAATATTGAAGAAGAAAATCTGCTTGAGGAATTCGAATTTGATGAGATTGATGCATCGCTTAAGGAACTGTTCCCGGGGGAACGGCTGAGATTCAAGGATGCACTGATGGGCGTCCTGTCCGGGGATATAACGTTCTCGGCAGAGCTTCTTTTAAGACTTGCGGCGGACCAGCTGGGATATGCGTTCCAATCCGGCAGAGATAATCTGGTGCAGATGCTGATGATTGCCATGATCGCGGCGGTGTTCGGTAATTTCTCAAGGGTGTTCCAAAGCAGGCAGATCTCGGAGGTCAGTTTTTATGCATTGTATCTGCTGCTCATGGCGTTGTCACTGAGCGCCTTTGGGACGGTGGTGGACTGGGTGAGTGAAGGGATAGAAGGGCTTACCTCTTTTATGGGAGTATTTTGCCCGCTGTATTTCCTTGCCGTCGCGGCGGCAAAGGGGAGTGTGACGTCCGTTGCGTTCTATAATCTGGTGCTGTTTCTGATCTTCCTGACGGAATTCATGATTACGAATTTCCTGCTTCCGGTCATACATATCTATATGATGGTGAAGGTCCTGAACTATCTGGCGGGGGAGGATTATCTGACAAAATTTGCGGAGCTTATAGAGATGGCGGTTGCCTGGAGCTTAAAGACTTTGCTTGCGTGTATCGTGGGACTGAATGTGATCCAGGGCCTCATAAGCCCGGCCATTGATACGGTGAAAAGGAGCGCTGTCACCAGAGGCGTGGAGGCGATTCCCGGAGTGGGAGACATCATGGGGGGCGTAGCCGAGGTGGCGCTTGGGACAGCGGTGCTGGTGAAGAATGGAATCGGAATGACAGGGGCTTTGATCTGCATTGCAATCTGCATCGTCCCTTTGGTTCAGGTTGCCGGTATCGTCCTGCTGTATAAGCTGGCGGCCGCGGTGATACAGCCGGTCTCCGACAAACGGGTCGTTGGCTGTATAGAGACGGTGGGAGAGGGATGCAGGCTTCTTCTGAACGTGATATTTACCGTATCTCTCTTATTCCTTCTTACGATTGTCGTAGTCACGGCGGTGACAGGGAAAGTATGAGGTGTGAATATGTTTGACTATCTTTATGAATGGATCCGTAATATCGCGTTTTATCTGGTCATGATAACCGCGGTCATGCATGTGGTCCCGAATCCGGATTATAAGAGGTATATCCGGTTCTTCACCGGACTTGTACTGACGGTGATGCTGACGTCTCCGGTTCTTAAGCTCATGGGGACGGAGGGGACCTGGAAGGAACTGTATGACAGTAGGGAATACCGGCGGCAGCTTAGGAAGATTGAAGAGGCGGCGCAATACCTGAACAGGAATGCGGCAGAGACAGAGCCTGAAAATGCATGGTTGGAGGATATGTGGGATGAAGAAGGCGGAAGTATTGATATAGAGAAGATACAGATTGAAAGATAAGGCCGTAAAGATTGCGGGTATGAATTTTCAACAGTCTGCCGGGCAGTATAGGCAGGAAGGAGGAAGTGTGTGGATAATAAGAAATGGTTTCCCTTCGAGATTCCGAAGAATTTCTCATTGAAACATATGAAGAAGGATCAGATATTGATCATTTTCCTGGCCGGCGTTCTTCTGCTTGTGATCTCCCTGCCGGCCGGGAACAGGAAGAAGGAAGACAGAGAGACGGCGGTATTCCGGTCAGAGGGAGAAGAAGCGGTAGGTCAGGATACCTACGTACGTGATCTGGAGAATCATCTGGCAGGGGTGCTGTCACAGATGGACGGCGTAGGAGAGGTCACGGTAATGATCACGCTGAAAAGCTCGGCGGAGAAGGTGGTCGAGAAGGACATGGAGATAACCAGCGAAGCCGTAACGGAATCGGACAGCCAGGGGGGAACCAGAACGACGAAGAATAATAACCATGGCGAGACGACCGTATACAATGACGGCGGTTCTTCCGGGGAACCCTATGTCAGCAAAGAGATAAGCCCGCAGGCAGAGGGAGTGGTCGTGATCGCCCAGGGCGGGGACAATCCCATAGTCAAACAGAATATTACTGAGGCAGTTCAGGCATTATTTGGGATAGACACGCATAAAATTAGGATAATGAAGAAGAGTTCAAAATAATGTGGCAAAGTAGGAGGATGAACAGTGAAACAAATAGTGAAGAAGAACCAGATTATAATCGCGGCGTTGGCCGTCATGATCGCGGCGGCAGGATACCTGAATTATTCCGGAAAAATATTCGGGGATAAGAAGGAGGCAGAGACTGCCAGCGCCGACCTCGCGAACAAGGAGCTTCTGGATATCTCGGAGGAAGACATGGCCAGCGCGTCTGATGATATCGCGAGTCAGGACGGCGGGGAAGGGGCGGACGGCAGTGTGGACGGGACTCCCGGAGAGGCTGTGCTGACAGGCGGCGACGCCAACGCCGTGGTAGCAGAAGCGAAAGTAGCGAGAGAACAGGTGAGAGCCAAGAATAAGGAATCCCTGCTGGAGATTATTGACAATGACAATCTGAGCGACGAACAGAAGCAGGATGCGGTCCGTCAGATGGTGCAGATGACGGACCTGTCCGAGAAGGAGGCCGCGGCAGAGACGCTGCTTGCGTCGAAAGGATTTAACGAGGTGGTGATCAGCCTGACGGCAGATACGGCGGATGTTGTGGTGAACGCGGCTGATTTAAGCGACGCCAGCAGGGCGCAGATTGAAGATATCGTGACGAGAAAGACCGGCGTGGCGGCACAGAATATCGTGATTACACCAGTGAATACGGAAGGAAAGTAATTGCCGTGGAAGGTATTGAGACTGTAATGGTGGACCGGAAGATGCACCGATACAGTATTTGGGGTTACATTTCTTAAAAAATCAATATTTTGGGCGTAAAAGTTTGGAAGATGGGTGTTGACAAATCTTATTTACATGATATAATAATCTAGGTGTGAATAGGAGAAAAACAATGAAGATAGACCTATCCAGCGTTTTGTCAGAACAGCATACGACAATCGAACAGACGGTTCCCATTGAGATGGAAGAATTCCGGTGCGAGATGGGAAGCTTCAGGCTTATAAGAAAGTCATTTCTTGCTCTGTGTATTGCATATGCAGGAGATAAGAAGCTTGAGATTACCGGCAGGGGAGAGGTTACGGCAGTGATTCCCTGTGACCGGTGTCTTGCGGATGTTCGGGTGGAGATTCCGCTTTCTTTCCATAAGAAGGTGAGCGTGGATCCGCAAGCAGCTGCGGAGACAGAAGAACTAGACGAAGCAAATTATATTGACGGATATAACTTTGACGTAGAGCAGTTAGTCTACAACGAGTTATTAGTAGGGTGGCCGACGAAAATTCTGTGTAGCGAAGACTGTAAAGGAATTTGCAATGTATGTGGTCAGAACCTGAATGAAGGGACCTGTGATTGTGAAGATACAGGCCTCGACCCGAGAATGTCAGTTATCCGCGATGTGTTTAAGAATTTTAAGGAGGTGTAACCTATGTCAATTTGTCCAAAGAATAAATCTTCTAAAGCAAGAAGAGACAAAAGAAGAGCAAACTGGAAGATGAGCGCACCGAATCTGGTGAAGTGCAGCAGATGCGGCGAATTAATGATGCCTCACAGAGTTTGCAAGGCTTGTGGATCATATAACAAAAAAGAAATCATTCCACAGGACTAATCAGGGAAAAGAGAGGGGATTCCGGGTGATCGGGATTCCCTTTTTCACTTTATGGTTTGACGTCAAATAGTGATATTTTCTTCGTTGTCTCTTAACAATTATATCCAGAATGTCGATATTATAACGAAGGATGGAAGAGCCATTCTCACTTCCGGACAGACAGAGGATTCTCTGTGAGAGAAGAATCCCGTCATATGATCCCAGAAGTAATATACCAGTATTCCAACGATTACCATCATCTATGGGAATCGTGGAATAATATATAATATGAAGAAAGGAGGAAGAGATATGGCAATCAGCGGAATCAGTTCCTATGGATTGAATAGTTTATATGGTTATCAGTCTACGATCAACAGTCTCCGCCTGTCTCAGGCTCTCTATCGGAATCCCAAGCTGAATCAGACATCTTCATCGACGTCCGTGTCATCAGTTGTGTCACAGAAGGCTGCCAAGAATGCCAATGTGGCATTCGTGAAGGAATACAGCAGCAGCATGACAGACCTGATGAATGCAGCCAATGAGCTGAGAGGTTCGAACAAGAGCGGGGCCATGAGCGACCTTGCAGTCACCAGCACGAACGAGAAGGTGGCAACTGCAAGCGGCAAGCTGCTGCTTAAGAGTGATAAGGATTTTCAGCTTGATGTTACACAGGTTGCGCAGGCACAGATGAATGTCAGCGAAGGCGTGAAGGCATCGGCTTACGCACAATCCGCCATGAACTTTACCGTGGGAGACGACAAGAATTCTGTGAATGTCCAGGTAAGCGCCGTCAAGGCGAACGGCGGCTCTAAGACCAATGCCCAGATGTTAAGAGAGGCGGCGGACCAGATCAATAAGAGTAAGGCGAATGTAACCGCAAGCGTTGTGGAGAAGGACGGTGTTGCGTCCCTGCAGATTGAAGGCAAGGAGACAGGCGTAAGCCATGCGTTTGAGGTAAGCGGAGAGATGGGCGCGGCGGCCGGAGCAGAGAATGTGAAGACAGAGGCAGTGAATGCGAAGTATTCTGTAACCTCAAGCGGCATGACGACGGAGCATGAGTCTGAGAGCAATACGGTTTCAGTTGGTTATGTGGGAGTCAACGCCGAGCTTAAGGGTACAGGACAGACTACGCTTAAAGCTGACGTGGATACTAAGAAGGCGGCGGACGCCCTCAGTAATCTGGTGGATGCATATAATTCTTCATTAAAGTTCCTCAACGATAATTTTGACAGGGGAACCGGCATAGCCAGGCAGATGCAGAGCCTTCTCAACGGGCTTGGTTCAGAGCAGTCATTGAAGCAGATGGGTATCACGGTTAATAAGGACGCGACCTTAAGCTTTGACAAGGCTGCATTTGACAAGAACATGGCGAAGGATTCAGCGCTGACCAGAGACCTGATCTCAGGCATAGGCGGGATAGCTGAACGTATGTTCAACAAGGCAGGCAGCGGCTTGAATATGAGTGCGAACTCACTGACCAATGGGTATTCATCCAATGCATATTCCAGTTCTTACGGAAGCGCTTCAAAGAATTCCGCAACGAACCCGTATGCTGTGCTGGGTATGTATTCCAGAAGCGGAGTATATAACATGAGCAATTATAATGCTGTCGGCATGATGATGAACTATCTGATCTAGCGTACATTTTTATGGTAACGAAAAGGGCAATATATAGATGGAACAAGGCATCTATATATTGTCCTTTTTGGTAAATGCCAGGCAGAATCATGAAACAAGTTGAGGAGCTATATTATGAGAATTGAAGATTTTCAATGGACAAGGGAACCAAAGGAATACAGTATAAAAGATGGACAGATTGAGATTGTTACACTGCCGCACACAGACTTGTGGCAGCGGACATATTATCACTTCCGCAATGACAACGCGCCTGTGCTGCAGATGGAGACGGAAGAGAAGTATTTCAGTTTTGTAGTAAAGACAGATTTTACCGAAAGCCATCACCGTTTTGACCAGTGCGGGATCGTCATGTATCTGGATTCGGAGAACTGGCTGAAGGGGTCTGTCGAGTATGAGAACGAAGAGTACCAGCATCTGGGGAGGGTAGTGACCAATGGCGGATATTCTGACTGGGCGACAACACAGATCCGTGCAGATATAAAGATGATGTGGTATCGTTTCAGCAGGCGCGGGGACGATTACTGTATAGAGTGTTCGGAGGATGGAAGCCGGTTTCGGCAGATGCGGATCTGTCATATGAGTAAAGGGGCGGATAAGATCCGGTTTGGAATCTATGCCTGTTCGCCGGAAGACTCTTCTTTTAAGGCTGTTTTTTCTGCGATGTCCATGGGAGCGTGCCAGTGGCGTTCGCATGACGGACAGAAGCCGGATGAAGAATAGGAGGATAGATGCAGAATAGACTGCGGATACTGCCAAACGAGCAACCGTTATTGACGGCTGCTCGTTTTTTCTTTATCCTTTAGTCAGTTAACAGTACGAAATGTCGAAAGATGGCATACACAGGATAGATTCAGGATAGATTCAGGATAGATCAAGGGAGTAAAGGATATGGATGAGAAAGAGACAAGAATCAGGCAGATTGCTTTGGAGACAGGATTTATATTAGATGACGTCACGACACTTCCGGAGATAAAGGCCGTTCTCTACCGGATGCATTATGGAAAGAACGGCGCGAAGCTCTTGTGGCTTAGCCGCAGGGAAGAGAATAAGACGTTTGCGATTGCATTCAAGACGCTCCCGTCCAACGATACAGGAGTATTTCACATACTCGAACATTCTCTTCTCTGCGGTTCAGAGAAGTATCCGGTCAGCAAGCCGTTTGTGGAGATGATCAAGGGATCCCTGCAGACCTTCATGAATGCGTTCACATTTCCGGACAAGACCATGTATCCGGTGTGCAGCAGGAATGAGAAGGACTTTCTGAATCTTATGGACGTCTATCTGGACGCGGTGTTTCATCCGCTCTGTATGACGAAGAAGGATACGTTTCTCCAGGAGGGATGGCATTATGAACTGGAAGATCCGGAAGGAGAACTTAGCTGCAACGGCGTGGTATATAACGAGATGAAGGGCATGTATGCATCGCCTGATACACTGATTGACAGTAAGCTGAACCGCATGCTTTTCCCGGACAACTGCTATCAGTACCAGTCCGGCGGTGATCCGGAGCACATCACGGAACTTACATATGAAGAATACACGGCAAGCTACCGGCGTTTCTATCATCCGTCGAATTCTCATATCATCCTGGACGGAGAGATGGATATCGGGCCGGTGCTTACAAAGCTTGGAAATGTGTTAGAAGAATATGACCGGCAGGAGGATGAATTGGAGATACCGCTTCAGAAGCCTGTGCGGCAGACCGAAGAACAGTGCGCCTATGAGATTGGGGAAAATGAGGATCCAGGAGAGCGCATGATCCTTGCGAAAGGATGGGTGTACGGAAGGTTCGATGAACCGGAGAAGAATGTGGCGTGCGGCGTACTGGCTGATATTCTCTGTTCGACCAATGAGTCGCCGCTTCGCAAGGCAGTTCTTGACAGGGGGCTTGCACAGAACGTAGAACTTGCAAGGATGGATGGAATCCAGCAGCCGTATCTTGTGCTGGTCGTACGCAACGCCTGTGAGGACAAGAAGGAGGAAGTATGGGAGACGGTCTCTTCTACGCTGGAAGAACTTGCAAAAAAGGGGCTGGATCATTGGAGGATAGCGGCTGTTTTAAGCCGTATGGAGTTCAATACGCGGGAGAAGGAATCCGGGATGTATCCGGAGGGAATCGTGAATGCCATGCATATTCTGGACAGCTGTCTCTACGGCGGAGACCCGGCGCAGAATCTGTGCTGCGGGCATATCTTCCAGTCTCTGCGAGGGAAGATGGAAGAAGGGTACTTCGAAAGACTGCTAAGAGAAGTCATGCTTGAGAATCCGCATTGTGCGCAGCTTGCACTGTACCCCTCCCGGACTCTTGGAGAAGAGAGACGCAAGAAAGAGCGGATACGCCTTGAGGAGATCAAGGAATTGTGGCTCCCGGTTAAGAGGGAGAAGGTCATATCAGAACTGAAGCGTCTCAGAGAGATACAGGGAAGGCCGGATACAGAGAAGCAGCTTGAGACTCTGCCCCGCCTGTTATTGTCGGATATTCCGGAGGGAATGGAAGAGATCCCCCAGGAGGTACGTGAGATGGACGGCCGCAAGGTTCTGATCCATAGGCTGGAGACAGAGGGAATTGTACACGTATCCTATTATTTTT
>CAMSTW010000028.1 GCA_947063855.1 uncultured Dorea sp. | reverse complement strand
GTTTTTTAAGTAGTTCCAAGCCGTATTCTGCGTGTTTCTTACCATTCTGCTCATACTCAACTATATATCGTCCATTGTCCCAGTAAGTTTCTAACTGTGCTTTTCTTACTGCATCCGCTGCTTTTTCTATCCCTTGTTTTGAACGCTCCATGATTTGTTTGAGAAGTCGTTCATACGCTGCAGAACCTGCCTCCGACAGCTTCTTTCGGATACTGTAATTACTTCAACGCAGCCAAGTTCAACTACTCCGTAAAACAACAAACATATCCCTATCCATTACAATAAACCATTTAAACTCAGCTTACAACTCACACTGGTATACTATCCCTCACACAAAGCGCCCCATACCCCACCTACGGATCCGGATACATATCAAACCCCGGCAGTGGTCTCGCCCCGCGCCGCATATAAGCTTTCACCTTCTCCCCATATGGTGCTGTCAAGTAAGGACTAACAATTTTTTATACTTTTTTTAGATTCCTTTATTTTTCTTTATAAGCTATGTCGAACTGCGATTTCATGTATACAAATAGCTATGCACAGTTTATGCCTGCAACTCCTATCAATTTATGATAATACACAATTAATTTTACAGTCTTGTTTAGTTTTTTCAATTTCTCATGCACTTTATCCTATTTTATTGCCTTAATATCCTCCAGCATCAAACCAATCAAATGCTCCTGATATCCTGCTTTTTTCTCTACTTTCAAAATTTCCGCAAGTTCCCTTAATTGGACATTCGTAATTTTATCCAACCGCTTCAATCGTCTCTCTGTAAGTATCTCATCCGATATTGAACAATAGTAGTCTTCTGTCATCATTCTCCATGGAAAAATCTGTCCGGAGCCTCTTGCAAGCACTCTGTCCGCAATCTCAATTCCTTCCGGGTCAATATCACCGCAGTAATATAATTTGCATCCGGACTTTAGCAACAAATCTATTAAAAATAAAGAAGCAGTTCTCAACTGTCCGGAAGTACACACAACCGAATATTCTTCCCCACCTATTTCATCACACACCTGAGAAAAAACCATCTGGTTTTCGATGATGAAAACTTTCTTCCTGCTGCTATCTGCCCTTGTCAACCTACTCAGATTGGAAAGTGTCAAAACATACTTTTCACCTTTTTCAATAAAATATCGATATGCTTCATGTTCACTATCTCCCTCATAGAAATGGATTCCATAACACGTAGTATAGCTGGAGATGTCATCAGGCATAATACCCGCCATATAATATAACGCCAAAACATCCTCCTGTACTTTTGGTTCCTCTACTCTATAGATAAAGCTTAAAGCGCTAAGCAACAAACGTCCCGCGGCATTCTGCCTGTCAAAGTAGTGGGGATTCTTTGTTATTTCTGCTCCCAGTACAGCCAGTCTGACATTTTTATTTCCATTTCCATTTCCCCTCGACAAGTATGCCAATGCGCTGCATACTTCCATAATCACTTCCTTTATACCATCATTCGATTTCTCTCTTTCCCTTACAATCAGCTGATAGCCGTATTTTCGCTGTTCCTGCACTTCATTTAGCCAAAGAATTCCCGAGGCATCCTTTTCAAACCGGCTTCTTGCTTCACGCAACAAGGCCTCCCAAAATCGATTATTTAACTCCATCTTTTCTTCTTTTCTTTGGCTGTTTGACAGTATCTTTTCATCAAAATATCTTTCTACAAGCGCCTCCACTTCGACACCACAGTACTTCGTCTCATCCAATGCCGCCTGCAGCCGGGAAACAGAAAATGCAAAATCGCCAGGCAGCAGACTTGTTCCCAAAACCGCCCCCAATGCGCTGCATTCTGCCTCAGACAAATTTTTAAGTAAAATTTGTCCTGTGAGCCTCCCATACTTTATGTATTTTTTCTTCATCTCCGTAAACATACGGGTATACGCTTTATTCCTTCTGAAATAAAGAGCGCATTCCTCCAGCATTTTTTCTTCCACTTTACTGCTCCTCAATGATTCTCTGTTTCCCATTCCACAAATAATAGATAACTGTAACCACCTGAGAATTAGCCGGTCTAAGCAATTCTGCGATCCGCAGAAAAGGCACGGAAGCATAACATCCCCACAGCACCTGTGAATTCATAATATAATCAAAATCAAATTTTTTTACAAGGTCAAACATACTGCTGATATTTTTATCATCCACACCCGCAAAAGCTTCATCCAACGCAATCATTCTTGGAAAATCGTCATATTCCGCCTTTTTATATTGTGCATTCACTGCGGCAAACAGCGGGACATACATAGCCATTGCCTTTTCCCCACCGCTAAAGCGGTTAAAGGCTCCATTTGTTAATTCTTTTTTGTTCTCGTCATTTCGGTAGTAAAACATCTTAAATTCAAACCACTTCCGGTAATCCAATGCTTCTCTCACCAAATCCGAATAACTTAAAACTTCGCCGTTTTCCTCCGCCATCCGTTTTACCGTATAAATCTTATTCCTGAAATGTGCAGAAATTTTTTCAATATCCTCCGCAGTCATCAATTCCCTGTCACGATTTAGCATCTTCTCCAACTCCACCGTATCCAGTTCTCCCTCCCCCTCTGCGGTCTTAGCCCTCCAGTCCAGTGAAAAAGTCAGTGACATGGAAGTATCCATCTTTCGCATAAGAGAAGACATATCCTGAATCCATCTCCTGCTTTCTGCAATACGGACATTTAACTTCCTGCTCAACGTATCCGACAGGATATTCTCAAACAATTCCCTGTCTTTCTGACGGATCAACAGTTCAGTTTCCTCAATTCTCTCTTTGATCACCTGATAAAATTCTTCAAAATATAGCTTCCGCCCCTGCATATAAGAAATAATTCTATGACGTTTACGCAGCACCATCGCATCTGTTGTCTCTTCTGCGAAACACTCCTCCATAAACGTCCCGTAAATTACCAGATTTCCGATATGAGCATGAAAAATCCTGTCCAGGTTCGACACAATCTCTGCCACAGACTTATTTCTATCCGCTTCTCTGATTACAGCTTTCGCCTGCTGTGCTGCTTCCGGTATTGTTTTGCTTTCTCTCGCAAATACGAGCCCCAGAGATAATTCTTCATCAAAATATTTCCTGAGCCGGGCTTCTTTCTCCATTCTATTCATCACGTTATTTTTCTGTATCTCAATATCAGGCTCCAATCTTTTCACCGTATCTTCCCATACAGCCTGCTTTTGACCTAATTTCGTTTCTTCCTTGCTTTTTACATAAAGCTCATCCTGAATTATTTTCAGTCGTTGTGCTTTCTCCCTATTCTCAGGTGCATTCAAAAATTCTTCCAGTTTTTCTATCTGCAGCTTCTGCTCCCGTACTTCCCGCTCTGCTTTCTTTTTATGAAAATCTTCTGTATCGATTGCGTCCTCCTCTTTCTCAATCAACTGTTTCTGCGTATTCTCTCTGTCTTGCTCCATCATAAGGCTCCCCACCGCTACCTGAAAAGATCCTAACTGACTTTTATACTCGTCAAGCGCTCCCAGTATCTCCTCATAACTCTCAATGTTTCTTTCATAGGGCAACTCCCGGCATTTGCTTATGACCCGCTGTGCGGATTGCTTTTTCTGCGTTTCACAGCCTTCTTTTTCTTTCTGTTTCTCCCTACACTCTTCACTGCGCTTTTCAAATGTCCAGTTTAAATCTTTCTTCATCCCAATTGCCTCGTCCAGTTCGTCAAATGTGGGCAATCTGCGATATTCTTCCTGTAAAATTTCAATTCTTTTCTTCAATCTGCCGATTTCCTGCTCCAACGCCTCCAGTTCCTGCTGCAAAAGCCGCAATTCTTCTTTTTTTCTTTTAATTTGTTCCTCCCTCTTCTCCTTTCTTATCGCTTCCCCGATGTAACAAGCTTCCTTTTCCGGCCTACTGTACCCTTCCAATGCACCATGTCTGAAATAGCCGCCTGGTCTTAACACGATCTGGCAATCGTCTTCCTCCCCGATATTTGATAAAATCCGTTCTGTCATCTTCCGCAACTCCATATCTCCCGCAACCGCTGCCAGTTTACCGTATCTCTTTTTCCCGGAATCTTCTAAGCTAATAACCTTATCTGACCATTCCCCCAAAATCTGCATTGCCCGCACATAATCTTTCTCCGCCACCACCAGGGCATCCAAAAGTCCTGCATCCTCCAACTGACATTCCAATAAATCCCTTTCCTGCATAGAAACATATTCTGTAAAATCCACAGCTTCATAAAAGGACAAAAAGGAAATATGATTCTCTGACAGTTTTTCCCTCGTCCTGCACAGAATTTCCCTGCGTACCGGTGTTATCTCCGGCGCTTTTTCCAATTCCTCCAATTCTTTCCCACAGACTCTCACAACCTCCGCCTGTTTTTCTTTCCGTACTTCCAAATCGTAAAGCCCGCTTCCCAGCGTTTGGTTTTTCATCTCCCATATGTTCCCAACCAGATTGCGTATATTACCATAGTCCGCCATACCCTGGTATTTCTGAATATATACCGTTATCTGTTCCAGTTCCCTTTTGGATAAATAAAATTCCTGATTAAGCTTCTCCAGGCCATAGTACGCTTCAATCAAATCATCCCTCAGCTCGTCCTCCATCTGCTCCGCATCATTTACCTGCTGCCATGCCTGTGCTTTCTTTTCCTCCAGGTCACTGCACTCTTCCGACAGCCTATCCCATTGTATCTGTATTTCCCTGAACCTTTTCATTTCCTCCAATGCCGCTTCCACATTTTTACATAATTTTTCAATTTCATTTTTGATATTTTTATATGTCCCATAGCTATCCAAATCCTTCCACAAACTTAAGATTTGTTCATGCCCGGAAAAACGGATGGTCTCCTGCAGTTCATTCATATCACTCACAAGCTGCTCTGTCTCCATCAGGCAAAGGTCAATCTTCTTCCTGATCTCACGTATTGCAGCATCATACTCCCGTATCGCATTTCTATGCCGTTCCATATTTTGGCTGTACCGCGTAATTTCTTTCTTTGCATCCTCCTGACGTTTCCGGCACTGCCTTAATTTTTCATCCGCCTCTTCCAAATCTGTTGTCCCGATGGCTTCCCTTTCTCGTTCCAGCAGGCTTTTTTCCGCTTCAAGCGCTTCGGCTCGTCTGTAAGATTCTTCCAGTTTTTCCTTTGTCTCCTCCAACTCGTCTATCTCCGCTTCCAGTTTTCCCCTGACCGCGTCAACCATATCCTTTTCTTCCAAATAAGCGGTCGCTTTCTGCCCAAGCATATACCGATTATACCTGATATACTCATTCCGTATAATCTGCAAATCTTTATAAGCCCTTTTTAATGCATTCAGCTTATCCTGCATTTCATCCATTTTCTCCATGGCATCCACCATGGCACGCAAATCCTCGTCAGACAAAGTCTGCAAAGAATCGTTCAGTATCTCATATACTTTTCTGGGCGTAAATTCTTTGGAAAGTTTGGGCGCCCTGACCTTGATGAGCAGGCGTATAAACTGTTCATACTGTTCCAGCCTCGGAAACCCAAATATATGTTTATTAACAAAACGCATATAATCTTTCTGTGTTTCCGTAAACAGATTGTTTTCTCCCAGTTCCTTTTTCATCTCCTGTTTCGTATATGCAATCTTCGTATTTCCCACTTCCCGGTACAGGTTAAAATCAAATCCAATTCTCCTCCCATCCAAAACGACAAATCCCCAGAAGCCCATAGCTTTCCCTTTTTGAGCATGCTGGCCAATTCCAATCGTCCGATAGCGGTTCCCTTTCTTAAACTCCAAATACAGATAGCCGGTGGCTTCCTCTTTCTCCCCGTCGTTCAGAAAATAATATTCCATCCTCCTGTCATTGGAACCAAAAGGATCCAATCGGCTGGGAGTTCTATCGCCATCCAGTATGAAAGGAATAAAACTCTGTGTTGTGATAGATTTTCCCGAGCCATTCTGTCCGCGGAGAAGCAATTTGCCATCTGCAAAAGAAAACACTTCATCATCGTACATCCAGAAATTTACAAATCCTATTCGGTTCATATGCCAACGTTCACTCATCTATTCTTCTCCTTAAACTCAAACTCGGTCGGATAACTCCCAATCATTTTTCCTACCGCCGGGTAGAGGACAATTTCTCCGTCGCACACGTCAATCATCATCCATGATTTCATATAAGAAATAACTGCTGCCAATAGCTTAGCGTCTTCCATCTCCCTGTATTCCTTGCTCCATGCCGGACTGTATCTATGGCGGCAATCATAAAGTTCCTCCTGAAACTCTTTTTTTGAAACAACAATACACCCGTCCTGCCTTTTCATCCAAACACCTTCGTCCACTTTTTCCCTGATCAGTCCGCACAAGAGCAAAACAAGTTCCGGAAGCATAGCCTCCCTTGGATGCCTTTCTCCAAAAGAATCCTCTTCATCCATTATCAGAAAAGCAGCATTTTTATGAATATGAAGCTGTCCTCCCAAATATTCACTGAAGTTTTTCTGTATCCACTGCCTCTGGTTTTTCAAATAGATACTGTCCGGATCATCGGACTGGCTCCAGTAAAGAGCAGGCGCTGCGGTCATCTGCCTGTATACACGATTAATACGGTAATGGCCTCTGTCCGCTTCCCTTTCCTCATTCTGCTGCATCTCAAAATCTTCCCATGATTGGAAATCAGCTATGCTATATGCGAAATTTACCGCCATATATCTGGAAAGCCCTGTATTCTCATACAAAATCTCCTTTCCTATACTGCTGACAATATTATCGCTGCTCTCTTCATATGCTTCTAACAGCCTCATGTTCTCACAAAACTGCAAGACTCTTACAAGAGACTTTCTCTGCGTAAAAGAAGTCCAATCCACATCCATCACATCTTTTAGCTGCAATTCCAGCATATCTACTAATTCTGATAACAGAAATTGTTCCTGCTCTTCCTTATCTTCCAGAAATGCTAGAACAGCACAAAAAAGACAGTAATCCCGGCTTTCCATAAAGTCTGTGATGCCCATATAGCTTTCCGCATGGGCAGGAATTTTCTCCACTTTCAGTATCTGTTCATTATTGAGCACCGTCCATCCCAGCTGCTCCCGAAAAAATTTCTGACATTTTTGTAATTCCCTGCGGACCTTCCTATATAATTCTTTATCCTTTTTCTTATCAATCCAGCAATTTTCTATTAATGCCTTTACCGCTTCCATTTTTTCTACTCCGCAAACTGAAATATATATCTGGGAATCACCAATTCCCCATCCTCACATTTCAGAGTGTGGCTCCCTTCCTGTTTTATTAAATGAAACGCCTGCCCATACTCAGTCCGTCCGCTTTTGGAAACAGTCAGATTTGCCTGCGCAATCCAACGCAGAAGAGTTTCCCTTGTATCCACAGAAATACAGTCATCAATCCGACTGATATCCAGTTGATTGCCCTGGATATATTTCATAACCAGTTCTCTGTCTTCCTCAAGCTTTTTCAAATATTGGTTACGCTGTGCAAGTTTCTCCAACGCTTTACTTTCAAACCCAGATTTATGTATTCTTGGTTTATAAGTTCTGGTATGGGGCTTCAGTTCATATTCCGATGGCAGTTCATCAAACACGCTGCTGTTTATACTATCCGTAGAACGCGAACAGTTTACTTTAAAATGCCGCACATGCTGTATTCCAAATATATGTGCCGAAAGTTTATGTGCCTCTTCCACATTTTTGCACTGTACAAACATCTGAATAAATTTCTTATAATCTTCCTTACGGCTGATTCCCCAATTTTGTATCTGTACGATTAAGGCGGCATTCTGTATAATTTTCCGTATAACATCGTCAGTAATATCCATTACTTTCTGACTTTCGCTTGGATGCTTATCCGTCGGAACAAACCAATCTGACAGGCTCTGCCATTTTCCGTAAATATTTTCTCTTATCGCATTCACTCTTAAATCCTGGATTTCCGAATCTGGATGTGGGATTGCCAGTTCACTGTCAATAACCCTCTCCAATACCCCGTCTACCATCTGTTGCGGCAAATTCTTAATTATATTTTCGATACGTATGGATTTATTCTGAAGCTGTTGCACAAACTCTTGTAAGTAAGAAATAAACCGGTCTTTATGTACGACAAATTCAATGGATTTGAGAACCTTATCTGATTTACCTGAATAAAATTCTCTCAAATAATCCTGATAATTCCGATTTAATCTCTTAAAATCTTCCTGTAGATTGCTCCACCACTCATTCACCACTTTCAGTTCCTGGCGGTCTATCTGTTCCATTTTATTCAAGGCATTTTCAATCCTCACAAAATAATTCATGGACAGATTACCACTGTCCATAAAAAGATTTTCAAGCTTTACCGTCATTCTCTCTATCTCTACTGCATATTCTGACATCGTATAACGGTACTGCTTATTTTTATATTCCGCAATCGTATAAACCCTTTTCGGGTCTTGGAGCGGAGTAAGATTTTTCCATCCAACCAACGCCTCCAAATCTGCTTTCAACTGCTCCATATTATAATCTGAAAACTCCGGGTACTCCTTAAGCAACTCTAACACATCTTCCTTATATAATTGAAAGTGCATTTTTTCGTACTCTATAAAAAAAATCCGCATTATGCGCCTGTATTGCGGAGCATTACCGGCAGACAAGTATACGGTTTCCTGGATTGATTCCAAATATTTCAAATTGTAATCCCCCTCCATCCTCTCAAACGGACGCATCCGTATCACTTCATTCATCCTGTGTCCGCAAATTCAATCTTATAAGATATCTACATTCTTTCACGCTGTCTGAAACTCAGTAAACAACTCTGCTTCTTCAATGTTATCTTTGTTTAAATTTCAAACATATGAACAATATCACTTACACGGTTGTATACCTCAATAAAATCCGGTTTATTTTTTATGCCCTTCATTTTACCATATGCTTCTTCCAATTCAGAAAATCGTATTTTATATTCCTTAAAATCTCCAAGTACTCTGCCCGACTCTTTCCATATTCGATGCAATTCATCCGCATCAATTTTCATAATAAAAGACATCACATATATATCTAAAACATCTTTTGTTCTTCTACACACATTTCCACTTGAAATTGCATAAATTTTATCCGACAGCATTTTTGATAAGCTGGCTCCTTTAATAGCCACTCCATTCACATAAGAAATATATGATTTACAAAATCGGTTTTGTCTAATGCTCAAATCAATACTTGCAATCTTTTCTCCTCTCTCATTGCTAATTTTGAATCCTGCTGACTTCCTTTCCCCAAACACTCTGACGACTTGAACATTTAAAGAAGAATCCACTTTATTTACAGCATTTTGCAACGCTTTTTCTATTTCCTTCATTGTCGGTAATTCTCCGACCCAGTCTCCATCAATATCTCTGGTTGCCCGTTCTACCTTTGATGGATTGTTATTTTTAATTGCAAGATTAAGAACCATTGCTCCTTTGAAGACAATTGGCACACCTGCATTTCCCAGCTCTTCCATAACTCTATATAGAAAATCCATCAACTCCAAATATGTCACCTACTCTTCATAATATTCTATTGCCCACACTCTGTACTTTTCAAATCTTGATTGCAAACGCGCTGGTATCACTAGTCCTTCAAAACTTTCATTATTCTCTTCATAATAATTTGCCAGACTTTCTGTAATAATCTGTTCATCACCATTTTGTTCAAGAAGATCTATAATGGTCTGGCTTACTGTTGTACATTTCAACCCATTGCGTTCTTCATACTTAAGAGTCTCTAAAGAAGGTACCAAAGTCTGTTCAGTTCCTTCAATATTTTGTTTTTTATCAACAAAAATCTGCACTACAGATCTATATCCACCATTCGTTAATCCCAAAAAGTCTGCCGCTGTATCAAATGCCAGTACGCATCTCACATTAGCTAATAACCTTCTCAACTGGTCATTATACGTTATAACAGCCATTCTCGATACCTCCCTAATGGTTTTAGTATATCATTATTTTATAAAACTGAGAAGAATATGTTTTCATTTTCTTAATTTCAATAAAATTTTTCAAACCGGCAGACTATCCCTCACACAAAGCGCCCCATACCCCACCTGCGGATTCGGATACATATCAAACCCCGGCAGCTCCTTTGCCCCTCTTCTTAAATACGCCTTCACTTTCTCCCCATACTCAAACGGATATACTGCCCCGCCCTTCAGGTAATCCTCTCCGGCCAATAATACCTCCGGGTAGCTTGCAGCATCAATGTATTCTTTTTCATTATCATGATACAGTCGCAATTGAAGTACCAAAAAACAGGTTGCTTGGCAACTAAATCACGCAACCCAAATAGTTGTTATCAATCAGATACTTACGTATTTTCTGTAAACTCACCACCAGACTTCCCGGCATTGAATGACATCGCCTTTCCAGTTCACATACCGGGCTATCACATACCAAGTGCTGTTACCTTTACAAAAGAAAAAAGCAAACCACCTCCCAAACCAACGACAAAAACGCCCTTAGCCATGAACTCCCACCCACAGCTAAAAGCACTAATAATATGGAACTATTTCAGTCATACAAGCCACTTCTCAATTATTCTGTCATCTGTAAACCACTGAACAAGAAGAATAGGTCCTCATAAACACTGAATTTCTTCGACCTTCCAAGTTATTCCCAAACAAGGTTTCCCAGAGGAATGACGCATCCTATACAATATCCAGGCAACACTTATACTCCGGCGCCGGAAATGCATGGTCTATCTCCATCCATTCTCTTTCTGACAGCCTGACTTTCATTGCTTCTGCATTGGCCTGCACATGCGCCGCATTCCCGCTTCTTGGAATCGCTGTCACATTCTCCTTGTGCAATACGAACGCAAGCAAGAGCTGGATCACTGTGATATGATGCGCACCGGCAATCTTATTTAAGACCGGATGCATCAAAAGCTCCCGCTGCAATGAGCCGGCCTGTGCAAGGGGGCAATATGCCATCAGCACGACACCATGCGCATCCATCCAGGGCTTCAGCGAATATTCAATGCCCCGGGACCCCAGATGATACAGGATCTGATTCACCGCACAGTTTTCTCCTCCCGATACTTGAAACAGTTCTTCCATATCATCCGTATCAAAATTCGACACGCCCCATGCACGTATCTTCCCTTCCTTAACCAGCTCTTCCATACATCGCACAGTCTCGGCAAGAGGGATACTCCCCCGCCAATGGAGTAGGTACAGATCCAGGTAATCTGTCCGGATCATACGAAGAGTATGATTGAGGCTTCTTCGTATCCGGCTCTCTCCTGCATTCTGCGGCAGTACCTTCGATACCAGAAATAAATCCTCCCGGCGGTAACCCTTTACCGCCTGCCCGACCAGCTGCTCGGAAAGTCCGTTACCATACATCTCAGCTGTGTCGATCAAGGTCATTCCACAATCAATCCCTCTCTGTAATGCTTCGATTTCTTCTTCACGGACAGATAATTTTTCTCCCAGATACCACGTTCCCATCCCAAGCCTTGGGATGGACACCCCGTTATTTAATGTAATAAATTCCATATCGCCAACCCCCTTCCGTTAAATTTTTTCTTCGCGGAAACACCGCCTGACGACTCTGCCCGGCAGACTGTCTTAAACTGCTTTCTATAAAATGTGCCTCCCAATCTGCAGGAAATCCGTCCTGAAATCATGAACCGCAGCAGACTGCGCCAATTGATTTCGGGGCAACTTATCCAACGCTGGCAAACAAGAAGTAATTATGTAAAAGGGGACGTGCAGATTGCCCGGAATACCTGTTCCACAGACAACTCCATGTTCTCTTTTGCATTTTCCGGCACCATAGCCTCATTAAGCGTCGTAACTCCCCGCACAATCGGGAAGAACGCGTCAATCCCTGCCGCGTTACATTCTCCGGCATCCTTCGTAACGCCTCCGGCAAACGCAAGCACCTGTGCTCCGTATCGTTTTGCAAGACGGGCGACTCCCACCGGAACCTTGCCCATAGCCGTCTGGGAATCCAGCCGTCCCTCGCCGGTGATCACCATATCCGCATCCTTCACTTCTTCCTCAAGCCCAACCGCATCTAACACAATGTCGATTCCCGACTTCAATTCCACATTCGGAAAATAGCTTAAGAATGCGAACCCCAGTCCTCCCGCGGCGCCTGCGCCTTCCGTCCATCTATAATCCCTACAGACATCCTCTGCCATGGAAGCCTCTGACGCTTCATCTGATCCTACTGAACCTGCATTACCGGATATCCGCTCAAGATACTCTCTCGTCATATCCGCAAAATGCTCCATCTTCTTATCAAAGATTGGTTTCTCTTCTTCCCTGACGCCCTTTTGCGGTCCATACACATAGACTGCTCCGTTCTCACCGCAGAGCGGATTCTTCACATCACATGCAATACTGAAATGACACTCCCTCAGTACTTTTGGCACATGCTCTCCGGAAATGGACGCAATGCGCTCCATATCCTGGAGGCCAGACCCCACAGGCTGCCCATCTGCATCATTGATCTCATAACCCAGCGCCTGAAGCATACCGATTCCGCCCTCACTTGTGGCGCTTCCGCCGATTCCGATAATGAACTCCCTGCAGCCTCTCTTCACGGCATCCAGAATCATCTCGCCCACGCCGTAAGTCGTTGCTTTCAATGGATTCAGTTCTTCACGATTTACCAGAATGATTCCGGAAGCTTCTGCCATCTCCATCACGGCTGTCCTCCCGTCTCCAAGGATCCCGTATCTTGCATTCGTCTTTTCGCCCAGCGGCCCTGTGACTCTGACAGAAACATATTCTCCGCCCAGCCCTTCCACCAGCGCCTCTGTAGTTCCCTCGCCGCCGTCTGCCAGAGGCTTTACAACAATCTCGGCCTCTTCGCCGCAGGCTTTAAGGATACCTGCCTTTGCCGCATTTCCCGCCTCCATTGAACTCATGCTGCCTTTGAATGAATCAATCGCAATTACTACCTTCATATCCTGCTACTCCATTTCTCAGTCTTCGAGTGTGTTTGAAAGTTGCTTTCTGCAAGATATCCTCCCGGTTCATAAAATGCATTTTCAAACACGCTCTGGTATATTTCAACAAATCACTATTTCCTTTGTCACCAGATATCAGATATTATACAGCAAAAAATCTAGGTGATAGGAGCCGGATTGAAGATACACATATCATTGTGGAATCCATACTGGTCACTGTACGGTTCTTTGATTCCGCTTGCCACATCTAATATCATGTTGAAAATCTCCGTTCCTACATCTGCAATCGTTGCTTCTCCCGTCGCCACATCCCCGGCCGAGATATCGATCAAATCAAACCAGTGATCCTTCATCTCATTGCGGCTGCAGACCTTGATCACAGGGCTGATATCCAGCCCGTAAGGCGTTCCTCTGCCCGTCATAAATACCTGCAGCCCGATTCCGCTGGCGACTTGGCTTGGCCCGCATACGATATCGCTTGCCGGAGTCGCCGCATAGATCAATCCCCTCTTTGTCGGCTTCTCCGCCGGGCTTAACACCTCTACGATAGGGCTCGTACCGGACTTGGCAATGGACCCCATCGCCTTCTCAACGATATTGGCAAGTCCTCCCTTTTTATTTCCGGGCGTAGGGTTCGCATCCCTGTCCACGCCTCCCGCTTCCAGATAATCGTCATACCACTTCATCTCTTCGGCAAGACGGTCCCGGACCTTCTCATCCACGCACCTTGCCGCCAGCATCAAGACTCCGTCCCGGACCTCGGTTACCTCGCTGAACATCACTGTAGCGCCGCCCCGGACCAACATATCCGCCGCATACCCGGCGCTTGGATTCGCCGTGATCCCGCTGAATGCGTCGCTTCCTCCGCACTGCATGCCGATTAACAGCTCACTTAGCGGCAGCTCTTCTCTTTTCCTCTGATTGAGCTTCTCAAGCTTCTTCTCTGCCATCTCCATAATCGCATTCATCATCGCGTCATGACCGGCATAATCCTGCAGCGTCAGCACGTTTTCCGGCGTGATATCCCCAGCCGGAAGTACTCTGTCATAAGTTAATTTCTCACAGCCAAGGCCTACCACCATAATCTCTCCGCCAAAATTCGGATGCCGGATCACATTGGTAATCGCCCGAATCGGAATCTTTGCCATAGGCGCATTAATCGCCACGCCACACCCGTAAGGATGTGTCACGGCAACCACCCCGTCCACATTGGGATACTTCGGAAGCAATTCCTTCTTAATCTGTTCAACCGCCACCTTTAACACGCCGGCGGCACACTGAACCGTTGTGACAATGCCCAGAAGATTCCTGGTTCCTGCTGGTCCTGTCCGATTCCGGTATCCCATCCATGTGGTACGCATCGGAAGAGGCAGATCCTCCATCGGTACGAGATTTGTTCCATATTCCAGGTTTTCCACGGATGGGCTCTTGGGTAGATTCAGCATATGCTCATTGATTCACTGGCCTTTGCGTATGTCTGCCTTCGCATATCCCAGAACCACACCATACCGGATGATCTCACCATCTGCCGGGATATCCGTCAGCGCAATCTTGTGCGCCTGAGGGATATCATCCAGCAATTTAAAACCCGGCAGCACCTCTGCTCCTGCTTCCAGGTCATGGATTGCCACCGCTACGTTGTCAATATCTTTTATCTTGATGATGTACTTTGACTTCATCTTTCCACCACTTTCTTCATCTATTCTTACTATCGTTTCTTTTAGTACCGGTACTCCACATCACGATTCTGATTCATGACTCGGTACTTCATACTTCGATTCTATTCCATACTTATTCATCTTTCTCCACAGGGTCGTCGTACTGATTCCCAACTCTTTTGCCGCCAGTTTGCGGTTGCCCCGGTATTTCCTCAGAAGGTCGCTGATCTACACTGCTTCCTCGTTCTGATATACGACTACCTTATCCTCACCCACTGCACCACTCACATAAGGATACAATTCACCATACAATTTCCGAATCAGGCTCTCCGCAACGCTCCGCTTCTTCGCCATGAGAACCAGGCGTTCCATAAATGCCCTGACCTGCAGCGCATTTCCCTGCCAGGGAAACGCAAGAAGGCACTCGTACCCGCCCTCCGTGATGACAAGAGGTTTGTTATATTTCCGGCAGAATTCCTTAAAATACAGATCAACATAGTACCTGAGATCTTCCGTCCGGCTGCTAAGCGGCGGAATCTCCAGTGTCAGCCCATGCAGCACATAATATAGGCTCTCCTGAAACAATCCCTTATTCACACTGTATTGCAGATTCTTCCGGGTCATTCCGATCACCCGCACATCCACATTATCCATTGGGAGGGCATCCGTACGGTTCAGCGCGCCGTCCAGGATCACCCGGGTAAGCTGATATTGCGCCTGCATGGTCAGCTTCTCAATCTCCTTGATCAGGATCGTTCCGTGGCTTGCACGCACCAACGCGCCCTTCCCCCACGGTTCCTTCCCTGCCCCGCCGTTTCTGCCGCCAAAAAGGACGGACATCTGTTCCTCCTCTTTCAGACCGCTGATATTCACACTTACGAACGGACCGCTCTTGCGGATGCTTCCATTGTGTATCGCCTCGGCAATACTATAATATTCCGTCCCCGTCCTGCCATAGATCAGCACCGGGCTGTCCGACAGAGAATACTCCTTCGCAGTCTCTAAGACCCTGCGCATGTCTTCATTGGCGGTATAGATATCGAAAAACCGTGTCTCTGCCGTGTACCCGTGAAGCAGCATATGATTCGCCATCTGCCTGTCCTTACGCGCAATCTCCGTAATTGCATGCAAGGACAGAATCGCCCCTGTAATCTGCTCATCAAACTGGATGGGAGCCGCCAGGAACATCCAGTTCCGTCCCCTGATCTCAATGGAAGAAGAACAATTCTCCCTCTCCCCTGACAGGATCGCATCCACCACCCATTTATCAATCTGCGGGAAAATGTCATATAACATCTCCCCCTTGACCTCTTCCATGTCTTTCCCAAGAAGATTTTCCACCAGCCGGTTGACAGCGATGATCCTGCCGTCAAAATTAATCTTAATGATTCCGTTAAATGAGGTATCCAGTACCGTCTCGAACTGAGCCGTATTGCGTTTCTCATTCTCCACGGCATACGCCATACTCCTGGCACGTTCCATGGCATCCCGGACTGATTCCCCGGTAGAACGAAACTTAATCGAATAACAGCCGATCTTCTCTGCTTCCTGACAGACCGTATCACCGCCGATCACACAGTCTGCCCCTTCTCTTTTCATGTTATGCAGGATGTCCGGAACTTCTTCTATCCTGTCAATGTAAGAGATCAAAAGCCGGACATCAAACAACTCCTCCATATGAGACAGGTCGCATAACATATTCTCAAACGCAGCCAGGCCGATGACCGGACGCTCCTTATGAGACAGTCTTCTGGCACGCTGGATCAAGAGACCGATTTCCTGTGCATGGAAACGCATCTCCACCACCGGTATATTCGTATAACTCTTGATCAGCTGCGCCTGATACCCCCGGGCTATGATGATATCCGCCCCCTGCTCCGCCGCAAGTCTTGCCTCATTCACGGCATCCTCGCTTTCAATGACTTTTACATAATCAATCTGGTAATGATACTCGTCAATTACTCTTTGCGCTGTCTCCGCCATATCCTTGTGCGGCAGCAATACTGCGATTCGTGTCATCTCTCATTCTCCTGGCTGCATGATTACCTGTTCCAATACGCCCTTTTCTGCCGGCCGTCAAGCCCATTCACATATCCACATCCTATCTCACAAGGCAAGGCTTCTTCGGGTTGAAGGTCCAGCCCGGGATCAGATACTGCATGCCGACCGAATCATCCCTGCCGCCAAGACAGTTATCCAGGTACAGCTGGTGTGCTTTCCTGACCTGTTCCATATCTACTTCGATTCCAAGACCCGGTTTCTTCGGAACTTCCACACACCCGTCCACGATCTGCAGAGGCTCTTTGGTCAGGCGCTCAAGGCCTTCCTGCCAGATCCAATGGGTATCCAGCGCATTGTACTCACCCGGAACTGCTGCCCCTACCTGGGTAAACATTGCCAGTGAGATGTCAAAATGGTTATTGGAGTGAGATCCCCATGTATAGCCGAAATCATGGCACATCTGAGCCACCCTCACAGAACCGCTCATAGTCCAGAAATGCGGATCGGCAAGGATAATATCTACCGCCTGTGACTCCAGGGAATGTCCCACCTGTCTCCAGTCCGTGGCGATCATGTTCGTCGCTGTCGGGAACCCGGTCCTCCTTCTAAACTCGCTCATCACCTCACGTCCGGAATAGACGCCTTCCGCCCCGCAGGGATCTTCACAGTAAGTCAGGATTCCCTGCATACCCTTCACATACTCTACTGCTTCTTCTAACAGCCACCCGCCGTTGGGATCCAGGTCGATCCTTGCATCCGGGAACTCCTTCTTCATGGCACGGATCACATCCATCTCCTCATTGCCCGCAAGAACGCCGCCCTTTAACTTGAAATCCTGGAAGCCGTACTTCTCCTTGGTCGCCCTGGCAAAAGCAACGATCTTATCTGCCGTCAGCGCCTCTTCATGGCGGATCCGGTACCATTCACATTCTGCGTCCGGCTCCTCGTCATACGGAAGATCCGTCTTCCTGCGGTCGCCTACGAAGAACAGATATCCCAGCATCCGTACCTTATCCCTCTGCTGTCCGTCTCCAAGCAGCTCACATACCGGAACGCCCAGCATCTTGCCCATCAGATCCAGACACGGCGCCTCGATCGCCGTGATCACATGGACGCCGGTACGAAGGTCGAAGGTCTGCTCGCCGCGGACATCCTCTTCTCCTTTGGAATCCAGGTATCTCTTAACCTTCAGAAGCGTGCTCTTATATTCTGCAAGATTGGTTCCTTCTACAAGCGGAATACATTCTTCCAGTGCATTCTTGATCTTCTCGCCGCCGGGAACCTCCCCTACTCCCATATCACCATTATCGGCATGGAGGATAACAATATTTCTTGTAAAATACGGCGCATGCGCACCGCTTAAGTTCAGTTCCATACAGTCTTTCCCAGCTACAGGGTATACTTCCATCTTTACGATTGTTCTCATGACTTTGTCTTCCTTCCTGTTATTTTATATCGTACCTTATATTAATCAATCAGTCCAGCCTTTTTCATCTCTTCCCTGATCTTATCAAGCACCGGCCCCTCCGGCGTCGCCAGGTTTGGTGTATAGGGAAGTCCTACTTCTCTTCCTCTCAGCCTCGCCATATCCTTCGCCGCGACCGGGAAACTGGCTCCGTCCATAGACAGGCGGACCGGATTCAGTTTGAACTGTGCTTCCAACGCTCCTTCAAGATCACCGGCAACATATTTGTTATAGATATCCGTGATCAGCTCCGGCATGAAATTCCCTGCCGTACATACGCCGCCTACGGCGCCGTGGCAGAGGGACGCATACAATAATGTGTCCTTACCGCCGAACACCTTGAAGTCCACGTCTCTGGTCCTTCGGATGAATTCGGCTGTCTGCGTCATATCACCGCTGGTATCCTTCATACCTACAATATTCTCTACCTCATGGGCAAGCCGGTCTACCAGATTGCCTGACATCGTATACCCCACACGCCCCGGGTTATTATACAGGAGCATCGGCATATCCGGCACCGCATCTGCGATGGTCTTAAAATGCCTGAAAAGCTCTGTCTCTGTCGGTTTTAAGAACATGGGCTGCAATACGGAGATTCCCGTTGCCCTGCAGGCTTTCGCCATCCTGGCGAGACGGACGCACTTCTTCGTACTGATGGCTCCGATGCCCAGATAAACCGGCACCCTGCCTGCCGCTTCGTCTACCATGATCTTAAGCCCGCGTTCCATCTCATCCTCTTCGATGACATAGAATTCTCCATTGCTTCCGAAGGCCAGCACACCCAGTATGCCGCCTTTGATCACATAATCTACCTGTTCTCTTAATGCTTTCTCATCTATTAACTCATTTTCATCGATCGGGGTAATAATTGGTACGATCACACCCTTTAAAAAATCTGTATTCATAATATTCTCCCACAACGCATCAATGCATGAAAATTGACAAAATCAACAGTTCTACAATACCAACGCCCGCCATGATCAAAGAGATTGCTGTCTTACACCGGATCTGATCCTTAAGCTCCGTTACGCCGAACATTCCGTTCCATACCCAGAATCCGCTGTCATTAAAGTATGAGAATGAGATCGCCCCCACGCAGCAGGAGATGGACATCAGAAGCGGACTCACCGAGATCACGCCCATCAGGGAGGCGGAGAGCGATGCTGCCGTCGTGATCGCTACAGTCGCGGAACCAAGGGCAATACGCATCAGCGCCGCAATGATGAACGGGATCAGAATCGCCGGAAGCGGAAGCGCCATAACAGCCTCTCCAAGTGCATCGCCGATACCGCTGACTTTGATTACATTCCCCAGAGAACCGCCGGCACCTGTGATCAGCATGATGATACCCGTGCTCTTGATCGCATCGTCCATAATTCCCAGGACTTCTTTGTTATCATTCTTCTTCATAAGTCCATAGATTGCAATCAGTGTACCGATTGCAAGGGCTATGATCGGCGCTCCAAGGAAGGACAGTAAGCCAATCTTGATTCCCGCCATTCCCAGAATCGTATTGGCAAGGATCAGTACCAGCGGAACCACGATAGGAGCGATGGACATCCACAGCCCCGGAAGATCCTTCTGTCCGATCATGCCGTCCAGTTCTTCCATAGACTTGATATATTCTTTCTTATATTCCTTTCTCTCGAAGCCGCCGTCATCTGCCGGGATCTGATAGATCTTCTTTCCAAGCCACTGGCAATACAATACTGCAGCGATCAGCATCGGAATGGAAATCAATGCTCCAAAGATGATCATCTGTCCGACATCGACTCCTAACATGGTAGCCGCCGTCGTCGGCCCCGGCGTCGGTGGAACCAGACAATGTGTCAATTGAAGACCGGCTGCCATTGCAAGTGCAAGACCAATGAGAGACTTGCCCGTAACCTTCGAAATCGCTTTACACAGCGGAGCGAAGATAACAATTGCGGAATCCGCAAATACTGGAATCGAGATAAACCATCCCGTGATCGCAAGCGCCCACTCTTCTTTCTTCTTGCCTACCGCCTTGATGAAGGAGTACGCCATCCGTTCGGCAGCTCCGGATTTCTCCAGGATACCGCCCATCATAACTCCAAGACCTATGATGATACCCGTGCTTTTCAATGTATTTCCAAAACCATCCTGAATCGCCGTTACCAGTCCGGTTATCGTAGTTCCGTCGTCCTTTGCCACATCCACAAAGGGCATTCCGCCGATGATTCCCGCGATACAGCACGCCGCAAGCAGCGCGATAAATGTATGTACTTTCGTCTTCGATACCAGGATTACCATAATGACGATACCCAGGATCAGACCTAACATCATTCGTGTAGATTCACTCATTTTTCCCACCTCATATTATGAAATTCTGTTGATAGATTCATCCTCTGTAGTGACTCCGTTCTTCTCTACTTCTTCTCAACAGAGGTATCTGCAATCTTCTCATAATATTTTACGATTGCACTGTGGTCGTCCTTCTCATTTCCATCCGCCTTGAGCGCCTGCATGATCTCCATGACCTGGGAGGTAAATGGCACCGGGGCGCTGACCGCATGCGCGGCGTTCAACGCATTATTCAGATCCTTGATATGCAGTTCAATACGGAATCCCGGCTTGAAATTGTGCGCCATCATCATCGGGGCTTTCGCATCCATGACCGTGGAACCTGCCAGACCGCCCCGGATTGCCTGATATACCAGCTCCGGATCGGCGCCGCTCTTTACTGCAAGCGTTAATGCTTCGGAAACTGCCGCAATATTCACTGCCACGATTACCTGATTGGCAAGCTTCGCCACATTCCCGGACCCCAGAGGACCCACGTATACGACAGACCCTGCCATAGCCATCAGCAGGTCATAATACTTGTCAAAATCCTCTTTCTCGCCGCCTGCCATCACAGAGAGGGTTCCGTCAATTGCCTTGGGCTCTCCGCCGCTGACCGGTGCATCCATCATATGGATTCCCTTCGCTGCCAGCTCTTTGCCGATCGCCTTCGATTCTACCGGATCAATGGAACTCATATCGATCACTACCGTACCGGATTCTGCCTTCTCAAGGATACCGTTTGCCCCAAGGCAGACCTCGCGTACCTGCGGCGAATTCGGAAGCATTGTGATGATCACCTGGCACTTTGACGCCACGTCTGCCGGGCTGTCCGCCGCCTCCGCCCCAAGGGCCGCCACTTCATCCACGCTGGCACGGCTCCTGTTACAGACCACCAGTTCATAACCTGCTTTCATAAGATTCTTGCTCATAGGCTTTCCCATAATTCCAAGACCGATAAATCCAATTTTCATTGCTCAACTCTCCTTATTCTGACTATGATTTCTTAGTATAATTTTTTAGTATGATTTCTTAGTTATGATTATTTCGTATGACTACTTCGTTATAACAGCTGTTATGTTTCTTCATCTTCACGCCTGCGCCTCGCGTTGATGTAATCATTTTAAAAAGAATCGGCAAAAAAATCTATTGATGAATCTGCTAACCCGGTCTCCTTATTTTTGTTCCATCTTTCCATCCGTTCATAATATGAAATGTTGGTTTCATATTTCGTTTCATCTGATACCTGTTTCCATCTGCTGCCAGTCTGATTCCGGTCTATTTCAAGCATTGAAAGACGTTATGAAAGGAATCTTCCGCCTGATGAAATTCTTGGGCGTTTTTACAAATACATTTTCTGATATTTGTGCTTTTATACAGACAGTCAAAGTCTCTCTGCTGCCGCATCCTCTATAAAGTGAGATAAATAAACACAAAAAAAATGAGTTTTCTGACCGTCACGGCAATCGCTGTATAGTCAAAAACTCATTTCTTTATAATCTCTAATCTTACCCGATCCCGGCAATCTCCTGCCCTCTCAGCATGATCACCGGACCGCCGGTCCCTTCTATGTACTCCTTCGTGATCGTCACCTGTCCGATGCTGTCGTCTTTGGGAATCTCATACATGATATCCAGCATGAATTCCTCGATGATCGCCCGAAGCGCCCGGGCGCCCGTATCCTTCTCCATCGCCTTCTTCGCGATGGCGTGGAGCGCGCCGTCGTTGAACTCAAGCTTCACCTCATCCAGGGCAAGCAGCTTCTGATACTGCTTGAGGATCGCATTCTTCGGCTCTCTTAAGATCTTAACCATCATCTCCTCGCTCAACCCCCGGAGTGTAAATACGATCGGCAGACGTCCCAGGAATTCCGGGATCATCCCGAAGCTCCTTAAATCCTCCGTCGTAACCTTCTCAAGAATCGTCTTGTCATGGTCATACCGGTCTTTCAAATCCGCGCCAAATCCGATGGAAGACTGCTTCGTCAGCCGCTCCTTGATGATCATATCCAGATCCGGGAACGCCCCGCCACAGATAAAGAGGATGTTCTTGGTATTCACCGTAGTGAGCGGCACCATGGCGTTCTTACTGTTGGCGCCCACCGGGACCTCCACGTCGCTGCCCTCTAAGAGCTTGAGCATCCCCTGCTGTACGGACTCGCCGCTCACATCCCTCTGATTCGTGTTCTTCTTCTTGGCGATCTTGTCGATCTCGTCTATGAAGATGATCCCCTGCTCCGCCTTCTCCACATCGTTATCGGCGGCCGCCAGAAGCTTTGACACCACGCTCTCGATATCGTCACCGATATAGCCGGCTTCCGTAAGGGAGGTGGCGTCCGTGATGGCAAGCGGCACATCCAGAAGCCTTGCCAGCGTCTTGACCAGATAGGTCTTGCCGGAGCCTGTCGGCCCGATCATCAGCATATTCGACTTCTCGATCTCAATCTCGTCCATGGTATCCGTCGCCACGCGCTTGTAATGGTTGTAGACCGCCACGGACATAGCCTTCTTCGCATGCTCCTGCCCTACCACATACTCGTCAAGCCTTCCCTTGATCTTATGGGGCGCCGGGATATTCCGGATATCGATCAGGGGCTTTCTCTCCTCCCCTTCCTTCTTCTTCTTGATCTTCTGCTTCTTGGGAATATTCTGCTCCATATCCGCCATATTAAGGATCTGTACTCCCGGAATATTCATATTCATCAGCTGGCTGTAATCGATCTGCCCGCTCATCATGGCGTCAAAGCTCTTCTGCATACAGTCGCTGCAGATGGAGATGCCGTTGGGCAGATCGATCATCTTTCCCGTCGTCGTCTCCGGACGCCTGCATACGAAACAGATCTTCTCATATTCGTCCTCATGGTTCTTCGTCTCTTCCACTTCCTGGTCTCCCACTCTCTCGATGTTATTCTTATCCTGTTCGGACATTCTCTTCCCTTCTTTCTCGAACGCGGCGCCGCTTCACCAGTCCCGGTCTTACATTACCGCTCGTATCTTATCCTGATATTTATGATTCCGGTGCAAAATATGCTCATTCCTCTGCCCGGTCTTTTTGTCCCATCCTGCGCCAAAGCCTGCCTGAATATTATGTCCCGCCCGATGTCGAACGAAAGCATATTCGGAAATCGCTTTCTGCTCGATGTCACCCAGTCTGCATACATCCTATACAGATTCCTCAAGCGTTCCTTGCTCCTGCACCATCCCAAGGAACGTCTCCTCTGATATGATCGGAATCCCCAGGTCATTCGCCTTCTTATTCTTAGAAGATGTGCTCGTCACATCATTATTGATCAGATAATTCGTCTTAGAAGTCACCGAGCCCGTCACCTTTCCTCCCAGGCTTTCGATCAGCTCCTTCACCTCACCGCGGTTGGCAAAATGCTCCACACTCCCGGTGATCACGAAGTTGACGCCTGCAAATATCTGCTTCGTCTCTTCCATCACTTCTTCCGGAATCACAAGCTCCGAAAGGAGATCCCGAAACTGTCTGACATGACGCTCCAAAGCAAAATAATCCACAAAAGCCTTCGCAATCACGCCGCCGACACCGGGAATCTCACTTAACTGCTCCTCGGTGGCGCCAAGCATGGCCTCCACATCATACCGGAATTCCCTGCAGATCACCTTGGCGTTGGCAAGGCCGATATTGGCGATACCAAGCGCATAGATCACTCTCGGCAGCGTCGTAGTACGCGCCTTCTCGGCGCTGGCAGCCAGATTCCGGTAAGACTTCTCCCCGAATCCTTCCAGAGACTTTATCTCTTCCTGATACCGGTCCAGATGGAAGAGGTCCGCGAATTCCCGTATATACCCCAGGGAAATGAACTTCTCTAAGGTCGCTTCGGACAGTCCTTCGATATTCAGCGCATCCCTGCTTGCGAACAGCGCAAACGCCTTCACGTGCTTCGCCTGGCACTCCGGATTCGTACAGTATAACGCCTTCGCATTGGCAACCTGCCGGATCTCAGTCGTACCGCCGCAAACCGGGCATCTTGCGGGGATATCCTTCACCCCGCTCTTCGTCAAGTTCCTGGCAATCTGGGGAATGATCATATTCGCCTTATACACCTCGATCTGATCGCCGATCCCAAGCTCTAACTCTTCCATGATACTGATATTATGGACACTGGCGCGGCTGACCGTCGTCCCTTCAAGCTCCACCGGCTCGAAGATGGCAACCGGATTGATAAGCCCTGTCCTCGACGGGCTCCACTCAATCTCTACAAGCCTTGTCTCGCGCAGCTCATCTGCCCATTTAAAAGCGAAGGAGTCTCTTGGGAACTTCGATGTGCGTCCCAGAGACTGACCGTACGCTATATCATCATATATTAGCACAAGTCCGTCCGACGGGAAATCATTCTCCGCAATTTTTTCTGAAAATTTTATAACTTCCGCCTCCACGGTATCCGCCGTCACTTCATGGAATTCCACCACCTCGAACCCCTGGTCCTTAAGCCAGTCCATCTGACAGGCTCTGGAATTACGGAAGTCCACATCCTCTGCCTGCACCAGGGAGAATGCATAGAACCTCACATTCCTCTTCGCCGTGATCTCGTTATTCAGCTGCCGCACCGAACCGCTGCACAGATTCCGTGGATTCTTATACTTCGCATCCACATCCTCAATTGCGGCGTTGATCCGCTCGAATTCCTTATACCCGATGACCGCTTCCCCTCTTAAGATCAGTTCCCCCTGATACGCAATCCGAAGGGGGATATTTTTGAACACTCTGGCGTTATTCGTGATTACCTCGCCGACCTCTCCATTTCCCCGGGTAACGGCCTTATATAGCTCTCCGTCCCGATAGGTCAGTACGATGGTAAGCCCGTCAAGCTTCCAGGAGAGCAGCGCCTTCTGATCCCCCAGAAACCGCTTAAGCTCCTCCACCTCTTTTGTCTTGTCAAGAGAGAGCATCGGACTCTCGTGACGTTCTTTGGGAAGTTCGCTTAAGACCTCATATCCCACATTCACCGTCGGGCTGTTGGCGAGCGTGATGCCAAGCTCCCTCTCCAGGTTCACCAGCTCGTCATACAATTCGTCATACTCCCGGTTGCTCATGATCTCCGAAGCTTCCTGATAGTAGGCGCGTCCCGCCTCATCAAGCTTCTCCACTAATTCCAACATTCTTGCCTTCTTCGATTCGCTCATACAGCTCCTTTAACTCCTGCTCTGATAATTTTCTCACTGCGCCGGGCTTCAATCCGCCAAGCTCTATATTCATGATCCTTACTCTGACCAGTCTGGTCACCCTGTATCCCAATGCTTCGCACATCCTGCGTATCTGCCGGTTGAGCCCCTGGGTCAGTACGATGGAGAACGTATATTTCCCGATACTGCGCGCCGTACACGGCCTCGTCACCGCATCCAGCTTCTTCTCCGTATCCCGGATCCGGACACCTTCGCACATCTGTCTAATGAACCCTTCCGTAACCGGCTTATCCACCGTGACTCTGTATTCCTTCTCATGCCCGTACCTCGCCCGCATCATCCCGTTGATCAGCTCCCCGTCGTTGGTCATGATCAAAAGCCCCTCCGAGTCCTTGTCAAGTCTTCCCGCATAAGTAATCCTCTCCGGATAATTCAGATACCGGATGATACTCTTCCTCTCTCTTCGTTCCTCCGTGCAGACAATCCCCGCCGGCTTATTCACCGCAAGCACAATCCTCTCCTTACGCCCCCCGACGATCCTTCTGCCAAGCCTGACCTCCTGCTCCGGCTCCACCTTCGTCCCCGGCTTTGCCTTCTTTCCATCCACAGTCACCTGCCCGCTCTCAATCAAACGGTCCGCCTCCCGCCTGGAACATACCCCGGCATCGCTCAGATACTTATTCAGTCTTACCATTTTGCCGCACCTCATCTTATTTCTCAATCCGGACAACTTGAAATCCCGCTGTCCTGTACAAATGTATCTCTCAATCCAGACATCTCGTAAGCCCGCTGTCCTGTACAAATGTATTTCCCCCGTAAAGAAATAATACACTGGAAATCTTATTCTCCTCCATGATCGTATCCAGATCCCCCTCATAGTACCCGGGATCTACCACAATAATCTCCCGGTAGAACGGCGTGAGGAACGGGATCAGACAGTTCGCGTAGGAATCCTTCACAAGCAGAAGCCTGTCCGTCGTATCTGCCGTCGTCCGGATATCCACCATCCCATGATCCCCGCCCAGGAATACCTTATACTCATCTTTCCCTATAAGCTTCGACCGGTCGTACAGCGTGGCCGTCTTCTCTCCTTCTTCCACATACTCCGCCACAAGCTTCGGCTCCGCGTCCTTCCCCTTAGGCGTATAGATAAAGATCGGCTCCGCATATCCCGTATTATACCCACTGGCGGAGGATAACATGCCGTTAAAGGAATTGGTAACCGCACATGGCTCAAGTTCCGGCGCCTTCTCCATGTCAAGCTCCATCACCTCCGCCAGGTTCTGATATGCATAGTACGCCCCCAGGGATGTCCAGTGCCGGTCCGTGCGGTAATAGATCTCTTCCTTCATATGCTTTTCCAGCACGGAGCTTACGTCCACCCAGCGGACACTGTCCGCCAGTGACTGCCGGATTGATTCGAAGATCTGCCTCTGATCCTCCGTTACTGCAAAATCAGGCAGCTTCGCATCCAGCACATTCGCGGCGCCCGGAACCAGCATCAGATAGACAGGAATCTTCTCATATCTTCCGGAGAATTCCCCGATCCGCTCTATACTCTGATTCAGCTGCTCCTCATCCGGCGCGGCAATCTCCTCCAGCAGGTAATCATCCTTTCCCTTATATACGCCGCCTTCCTTGCGCTTTCCTGCGAGCAGATCTGCACCGGTCTTCACAAGCCGCAGCAGACTCCGCCCTGTAAACTGGTCTATTCTGTATACATCATACTGCCGCATAACGCTTCCGTCCAGTATCCCCTTGAAGGAAATCTCCGGTCTCAATGTAAGTTCCCTGTCCTCTCTCTGGGAAAATGCCTTCTCCCCCGGTATCAGATCCACAAGGCTTAAGACGCCCATTACCCCGGCAAAGACCACCGCCACAGCTCTTCTTCTGTATATTTTAACCTTCTTGTCCTCTTTACGGCGTTCACCCGGTCTCTTCTGCTTCTGCCTCTGTCTCTTCCCCACGCTATAAAGCCTCCAATCTATACTCTAGAGTCTCAAATTATTCCACCGTACGATCCTTAAAATCTCAGATATAAGAAAGGATAATGATCTCCCGCCACCAGATATGCCGCACACAGCACGAACAACATACCATACATAATCCCATTCACCAAAGCCCGGCTTCTGCCGCCCCTGTTGAATATCTTCTCCAGCCCTCTGTACGCCCCCGGCGTCAGGCTCAAAAGGACTATGATCACAAGTCCCAGATTCGTCATCAGCACATAACGCCCGTAATGATCGATCAGCCCGTTCGCTTCTATCCCGAACATCGCCCGCAGATATGCGAACGCCTCCCCGGGAGTCGGGCATAAGAAAAACACCCATCCGGTCAATATCAGTACCATACTGAAAATACGTCCAAGAACCCCCGGTATCCCGGCAAGGCTGCCCCGCATAAAGCTCATTCCGATCACCGTCAGGATACCGAAGTAGATTCCCCATATCACATAATTCCATGAGATTCCATGCCACAATCCGGTCAGAAGCCAGATAAACAGAATGCTGAACACACTCCCCTTGCCCAACAGCCGGTATACATACTCCTCCACCCAGGCGCCAAGGGAGATATGCCATCTGCGCCAGAACTCCACTACACTGCCGGCCCCGTACGGATAGTCGAAATTCTTTGGAAGATCGAACCCGAACATCCATCCAAGGCCGACCGCCATATCCGAATACCCGCTGAACGCGAAATAAACCTGGAACGCGAACGCCCCGCAGCCAAGCCATGCGCCAAGCACCGACATCTGCCCTGCCTCCGCCATGATCTCTTCAAACATCCTTCCCAGATTGTCCGCAAGTATCACCTTCTTGGCCAGACCGCGGATAAAAAACATCGCACCCTCGCCGAATTTCACCCAGGAGCCCTTCCTGTCATGAAGCTGCTTAACGAATGCCGAATACTTCACAACCGGTCCCGCAGGGAGCTTAACAAACAGTGCGGCATACAACGCCAGATCTGCAGGATTCTTCTGCACCTTTACTTTTCCACGATAAACATCTATAATATAGGAGAGCATCTGGAATGTATAGAAGGTAATTCCCACAGGCGCCAGCCATTCCATGCCAAAGCCCGCATTCTCTGCTGTATTCCATGCCGGATACAGGCTGTCAAGCAACAGACCCCCATACTTGAGAATCCCCAGCATAAGTATATTCACAACCAGACAGACGAAAAGACGCAGACGCTGGGTATGGCGCTTCTTAGCCTTCCCGGCAATCCATAAACCGCAGATATAATTGAAAATAATAGAAACTATCATGAAACACAGATAGAGCAGCCCGCCCCACGCATAGAAAAACAGACTGGCCAGAAGAAGCACCCCGTTCTTCAGCTGAACCGGCACTGTATGATACACAATCAACAGAACCGGTAAAAATGCAAATAAAAATATAATACTGTCAAATATCATGACCAAAATTTCCTTCTCTATGAAAGTTTGCAGCATCTGCAATGTCACTGTATGCTGCCGTGTTGCTGGATTCGCCCTGGCACTGTTTCAATTCCCGGACTCTGTTCATGTCACTGTACACTGCCCTACAAAGGACTCGCATCTTACATACCGCCGTCCCGTTCTACAGCCCGGCTTCCTGGGCCATATGATCAGCCCATTCCTTATAATAATCGGCCCCCATATGAATCCCGTCATCCAGATAATATGCATCCTTCACCAGACCGCCGTTATCAATGAACAGAACCCCCAGTTCCACGCACAGCTCCTCTAATTCCTGATTATACCGGGAAATATTGCCGTACAGCGGATTCTTGTCTATTACCGGCTGCTGCACAGGGAGAATGCTGTTGACACAGAGCTTCGTCTCCGGCAGTTCTTCCTTAAGCTTATCCAGAATCTCTCTGTACGCTTCCGTGAAAACAGACACACTCCCGGACGACGCCACAATATCATTGATCCCATAAGACAGGAACAGTACCTGGGGGCTTACCTCAACAGCCTTCTCAACATGGCCGTCGATCCGGGTCACTTCCGTGTCACACACGCCGGAGTCCCGTTCAGCCGTAACGCGCGATCTCTCCAGAACCTCATATTCATACAACCCCTGCGCGATGGAATCTCCGATCACGAATGAATTGGCAAACTTTTCCTCAATCGTGCGGTTCGCCCACGCCTCGTCCGCCGCACGCTCCGCTTCTTCCAGCACCTGAATCTGCGTGTCGATCTCTCCTGCATCCGCCTCTTCCATCTCCTTAAGCTTCTTAAGCCCTTCCGTTGGATCCTCCCGGGGATTCATCACTCCCGCCGTGACCACCAGGCCCCCAATCGTGAGCATGAGAATCATCAGGAAAACGGATATCCTGAGGACAACGTCTCTGTCTTCTCTTTTTCTTGCCGCTGCCGTCTTCGTCTTCTTACTTTCCACGTAAGGCCTCTCTCCCTGGTCCGCATATTTCTTTTCCGCACCATTGCGCCGTTAAAAGCACGAATAGATGCACCCAATAACCGTTTTTACTCATAGTATGAAAACATTGTACTGTTTTTCCCTCTAAAAGTCAAATATATGCTATACTATACCAAGAAAATCTAAACAAGGAGTTTTTTTCATATGAATATGTATAAATTATCACCCAGATCCTGTATGTCACATCTTCTTCTGAAGGATACCTTCGACCAGTTTGCATTTATCGAATGCGAGATTACTACCTTTAACAAGTTTACCATCGACGGATTCCTGCATAAGGAATTCTTTGACGAAGAGCCTGACCGGGAATATTCCCTCTGGAAGGAGCTTAGGGAGTATTGCTTTGCCATCATCAAGGGGAAGCGGACTCCCCTGCATTTTAAGATTGTCCTCTCTCTGGCTCCCGGACACTTCAGCGATTTCCTGGCAGCACATCAGATTACCTCCTTTCACCCTGAGGAGATTGCCGGTCTGTATCTTAATTTCCATTACGACGGAACGAACCTCCAATGTATCACAGGAATCTCCATGAAGTCCTTCCGTATGGACAAGACACTTGAGAAGGAATGGGATTCCTATGCGGAGGAATTTTTCAGAAATGCCGGGATCGAGAGGGAGTTTGCATAAAACGATTAATTTGGATATATTTACCTTTTTTATTGTATTTTTATAGAATATCATTTATAATTTTAATATAAATTTAACAAAAACGTCTTTGAAGGAGATAATGGGGATGAGTAAAAAGGAAAAGACAAAAGAGACATCAACAATAAGAAGTGTTAAGCACAAACGCGGAGTCACCCGGAAACTGGTCGGGGCAATCATGGCAACCATCATCATCATGGTGATCATACTGCTTCTGATCGTATATAACCGCGTCTCTGACGCGCTGCTTGAGAAGAGTGAGAACCTGCTTACGGAGACCACCGGGAAAGCTCTGAACGAGACCAGCGCCTGGATGAACAAGACGCTGACCATGCTCGAGATGCAGCGGGATACCATCGAATATGAAGACATGGATGTCCCGACGATGATGGAGTATATCCGTCATACCGTAGACCAGAACGAAGCTTACCCGGCAGGCTTATATGTTGCACTGACAGACGGTTCTTTGTACCACGCGTCTTTCGTACCGGGACCTGATTTCAACTCGCTTGAGAAGTCCTGGTATCAGAACGGCATCCAGTCGGAGGATTTCATTCTGGGCGATGTATATTTTGACGAAGACAGCCAGTCCTATGTGGTCGGCGCATCCGGAGTATTGAAGGACGCCGCCGGACAGACCCGCGGCGTTGCGGCCGCAGATGTGTACCTGGATTCTATCTCTGATATCGTAGCAGATATCCAGCTTGAGAAGACGGGCGGTATCTTCCTGATCGACACCCGGACAGACACGATTATCGGACATCCCGACAAGGAGATGAACGGCCGGACTCTGAGTGAATTCAAAGGAGATATGTACGCATATGCCGCCGGACAGATCGAGAAGGGCAGTTATGGACTTTCTCTCTATGATGACCAGACATACATACAGGTCGCGCAGGTGCCGAACAGCGACTGGACAGCTGTCTCATACGTATCCAAATCCGAAGTGCTGAGCGATTTGCTTACACTGACCGGCATGATGGTATCCGTATCAGTCGCTGCAATCCTTATCGCAGTCTTTCTGATCATCATACTTGTGAGAAGGATTATCGGGAACCCTGTAAGAGAGCTTAGCGGCGTTGCCGCCAGGATTGCGGACGGCGAACTGGATCAGACCATCCGTCACTGCTCCAACGATGAGCTTGGCGAGCTGGCTGACAATTTCGGCCTGACAGTAACCCGGCTGAGGGATTATGTAGATTACATCAACGAAGTTTCCGAGAAGCTGCAGGACATTGCGCGGGGAGATCTTGCTTTCACACTCTCTCATGAATATGTGGGAGAATTCGCCAAGATCAAGGAATCTCTGGAAGCAATCTCCTGGTCCCTTAATGATACGCTGGGACAGATCAATATGGCCGCAAGCCAGGTAGCCGAGGGCTCCGGCTATGTTTCCGACGGCGCACAGACCCTTTCCCAGGGTTCTCTCCAGCAGAACGACGCGGTAGAACAGCTTGCCTCCCACATAAGCGAAGTTTCTGACGGGATACAGAAGACAGCCATGGGCGCGAAGAAGGCCAGTCAGATCTCACAGGATGTCGGTAGGCATATCCTTGAGAGCAACGACAAGATGCAGCACATGAACGAGGCGATCCAGAAGATCAGCAGTAAGTCGGCAGAGATCCACAGCATCATCAAGACGATCGAGGATATCGCATTCCAGACCAATATCCTGGCGCTGAACGCAGCTGTGGAAGCAGCGCGGGCAGGCGCAGCCGGCAAAGGTTTTGCCGTTGTTGCGGACGAGGTACGCAACCTTGCCAGCAAGTCTTCCGAGGCGGCGAAGAATACGACAGCCCTGATCGACCAGACTGTAGAAGCCGTGGAAGAAGGTACTTCTCTGGCAGAAGATACGGCTGCATCCATGCTTCAGGTAGTCGCGCAGTCCGAAGAAGTAAGCAAGCTGATTGAAGGGATTGCAGATTATTCTTCGAAGCAGGCTGCCGCTACGGATGAAGTAATCCGCGGAATCGACCGCATCTCCGACGTCGTACAATCGAACATGGCTACTGCAGAGAAGAGCGCCGCCGCCAGCGAAGAGCTGTCTGGACAGGCGAATATGCTGCGGGATCTCGTTTCCAAGTTCCGGCTGAAGGAAAGATAGGATATGACATTTTATAATAAATGCCAAAGAACCGGCAAGGGGAGTCATCTCTCCCTGCCGGTTCTCTTACATTGAGCATTACCAAACAGATACTTTCGTTAATTGTATTAATTGATATCCTGCAAGAAAGAGGTATACTTATGAGAAAAATATTGATCGGCACAACGAATCCTTCCAAAGCACAGCGGTTTCGCACTTTACTGGCTGATTATGACGCCGGCTTCTACACATTAAAAGACCTGAACATCACAGGCGAACCCACAGAAAACGGCGCCGGCCCCAGGGAAAACGCCATCCTGAAAGCACAATACTACGGGCAATATTTTGATTCTGTTATCTGTAATGATTCGGGATTATATTTTGACACACTGCCGCTTGACGACAGCAGACAGCCGGGGCTTAACATCAGGACTCCCGGCGGACTAAAAAGGCTTACGGACGAAGAGATGATAGACTATTATTCCAGACTCATCCATTCCCTGGGCGGGAAGATTCTTGCTTACTATCTGGACGGGATTGCCGTCTGGCATGACCATGAAATCTTCTCTTTTATGGAGGACAGGCAGACCGCCAGAGCGAATGCTTTCTATATGACAGACAGGCCCTCTCCCAAGCGGCAGCCCGGATGGCCTCTGGACTCCCTCTCGCTAAACAGAGAAGACCTTACCTATTTTGTAGATGAGGGAGACGATACTTATGACAAGCAGGATGAGGAAATCACCTCCGCCGACTGTAAGAGACATTTGATTGATTTCCTCGTATCATCCTTAAAATTATAATTATACCGTAATCTTCCGGCTCTCATGCTCTGCCGCAACTTCTTCCACGGATTTCTCCCTGAGCCGCACAGCGCCCTGATAGCCTTCCCTTGTCGGAATCAGATTACCCTTCGACAGGTTCTCCTTCGCAGCCGCGATGGCTTCTTCATACTGTGGAAGCCATTTTGCCTGAGCAACCAGCATCTCGTCGATCATCTGCCAGATCTCCGGCGGATTACATACCGCGCCCGTCAGCGGATCCATAAGCGCCGCCTGTTTCAGGAGATTCGCATCCCCGTGAACCGCAGCCTCCACTGCAAGCTTCTGCACCCAGATGGACTGCGAGCATACCGCCGCACAGCCAAGAGGCAGGTCCCCTACCTTCGGCACGCTGATCCCGTTGCCGTCCACATAACATGGAACCTCGACAACAGACTCTGCCGGAAGGTTCGTGATACAGCCTTCGTTCATCATATTAAAATGCCCGCGGTATTTCTTTCCCGTCTCCAGGGACTCAATTATATAAGAAGCATGTTCCTTCCCTCTCTCGGAACCGTCTAATTTCTTCGGCTCTTCTGCGAGAATCTTCGGAAACTCCGTCTCGAACCAGTTCCTCTCTTCCCTGGATACCCGCAGATATCCGCCTGTCTCTCCGTTGATCCAGTTGTCCAGATTGATCCAGTCCCTAATCTCATCGGGACGCTTCCTGTACCATGCCACATACTCCGAGAGATGCCCGTTCGACTCTGTCGAATAGTAGCCAAACCGCTTCAGCACGTCGATGCGGACCTTCTCCTCCTCCATGAACTTCTCGTGCTTCAGGAAGCCCGGCAGGATCTTATCAAGCATGTCTTCTCCGTTATGTTTCACGGATATGTACCAGGTCTGATGATTGATTCCTGCGCAGATAATATCCAGTTCGTCCCTTGGGATACCAAGAACCTCCGCAATCTGTATCTCCCCGTGGATCTCCCCGTGGCATAATCCTATAGTCTTCACCCCGCCGTATTTGTTACACGCCCAGGTAGCCATGGCGTTGGGATTCGAGTAGTTGAGCATAATGGCGCCAGACTCCGCCACTTCCCGGATGTCCTTGCAGAAGTCAAGCATCGCGGCGATCACCCTCTGCCCGTACATGATCCCGCCTGTACACAGGGTATCTCCCACACACTGGTCCACGCCATACTTTAACGGAATCTCCACATCCGTCTCAAATGCCTCCAGACCGCCGATCCGCACACAGTTGATGATATAGCGGGCATCCCTGAACGCTTCTCTTCTGTCCGTAGTCGCCTGAATCTTCACCGGAATCCCGTTCGCATCCAGATCCCGCTGGCAGAGCGCCCTCGTCTTCTCCAGATTGTCCGCATTAATGTCTGTAAAGGCAATCTCTGCCTTCTGAAGCTCCGGCACAGACATGATGTCTGTAAATAACGTTCTTGCAAACACAAGACTTCCCGCTCCGATAAATGCAATCTTAAAACTCATAACAATACCTCCTGATTCTCCTCTTCGCGCTCATTGAAGATCTCCTGGTTCATTTGTGAAAGACCCTCAAGAGCGCCTTGTTTTGTATGGTCTTATTATAAGCTTCTTTTTTCTTTCATGTGTAAAGTATTGCGGTCTAATCCGGGAAATGCAAGATATTGCCGTATTTATTTAACTTCAACAGCCGAACAATTCTATTATTTCCAACACACACTATTGCATTCTAATTTCCTCTTCGACCAATGATCTGTGATATCCTGTTTAAATTCTGTGCGAACCATCTTTGCCCGGCGTTTTAGATATTTTCCATGATCCTGTCTGATATAAATACCCTCACAATCTTCATCTCCATAGTTTGATTTTTTGAAAAAATGAGATAATTCTCTAAGCTCATAACTTCCATATCCTAACTTCGGAACCACTTCAACTCTCATTTTCTCCATTAAACTATTACGTCTTTCAACAGATAAAAACCTTTTCCTGTCTATATCGTAAATATCAAATCCGATAAACCAATCTGGAAGTGCACTATAATATATCGAATGTTTTGCATAACACCATTCCCCAAACAAAATATATCTATCCATGAGTTCATCAAAAATTGCTGCCTCATGACATGCAATCCATTTGTCCAGTGGTTTCCATTGCCCTTCAAGCGGCATTGTCAAAAAGTTGCCTCTGTTCTGTAACTGCAGTTCTCCACTACTATTGAATGAAATACCCAAATTGGCACCGTCTATCTTTTCTTCTACTGTTATTGGCCGGCTTAATATATCTTCCACCTCATACTTCTGCAGAATTTTATCACTTCTTTTCATAGTCATGTCTATCTCAATATATGGTGTGGAAGGGAATTTATAAAACATAGTCAAAAGTTCCTCTTATTAACGGTCTTTCTCTCATACATCATCGCAGCATAATCCATATCCAAAAATTCTATATGTACTCCATATTCTTCAAACACATCTTTATATCCGAGCCATTTGCCATCGGTTGCTTCAATTATAGGGGGCTGTTCCGTATGTGCTCTTGCCAAAGCCACAAATTTCCTGTCACTCATATCAAACTTTACTGTTCTTTCTTCCAATGGAAACATAACATAATTCCCATCTGAATCTTTTTCCAATTTAATCATATCATCAAAGGAGATTTGGCCTATATAAGTATTAAACCAACGCCAGAATATCTTTCCCAGGTCTGTATTCCTGGGAATTCTGTTTCTATATTCCTTTATTATCTCATAATCCAAATCCAGTACCATTTTACTCCCCGGATCAGTCACAAATCGCTCTATAAACTCCGCACATTTTTTCTGCACATACAATTCTTCATCCTTACAATCCTGCCATGGAGTTGCCGCTTTCACAGCCACATTTGTATCCATAATGATCTTATTGTTCATCCCGCTTATCCCTCTCTGCCATTCTCCGGCTGAGTGCATTCATAGACTGATGATACATATCATCTTCCATATCTCCAAAAAATCCTTCCGGCCAATTCAATATATTCCCGTACTTATCGACCTCCAACTTTTCAAGCTTTGATGCCTGCCGGTTATTCTGGGCAAAATATGCCTGTATATCAGAAGCCGGTAATTTTTCCTCTGAAATTCTGCGTTGAAATCTTCGCAGTAAATGCTCGGAATGTGTTTCAATTATGATCTGTACATTTCTGTCTTTCCCATCTTCCCGCATATTAACTGCATCCATAATCACATCTGCCAATAACGCCTGAGCGTTGGGATGAAGATGGATCTCCGGCTGTTCAATGAAAATCACGGAATTATCCGGAACGTAGAATAATTGTACAATAACAGGTAAAACCTGCGATACGCCAAACCCGACGTCCGGCAGTCCAACAAACCGGCCCGCCCCCTTAATTCTCACTTTCACTTCATATTCCTGACGGTCGCCAATCCTTTCGACTTTATATTCCTCAATTAATCCCATCTTTTTCAATGACTCACTGATAATAACCTCAAAATCTTTATAATGGGTATTTTGAAACCTAAGTTTTTTATCCTGCTTCTTTGCTGATAAGATTGCAGCGATCGTATTTTCTCCTGCATCCCCCACACCTTCCGGATTCACGCCGGACCAACTATAAGATCTCTTCGTCTCCGTCCGCATAGGTCCAAGATAATAAAACTTTGAAAAAAAATCTTCCTGATAGAGGTTCAGATCCTGCAGAAAATCCGAATCCTTATAATATGCCAGCGCTGCGTCGGAAAAGCCATAGAACTTAACCGGCTCGGTTAACTTCCCTCCTCTTCCCGCTTTTATTCTCTTAAAATTATTATCTGAATCTAATATATAATTACGACTCCCCTTTTCCTCAGTCCCTTTTCTCATTCCAACTGACAATTGCAGTTTTTCTTTGTTATAAAGATGATATTTGAACGCATTAACCTCCAGATACCGTGTCTCAGGATCACTTACTTTAATATCTCCTTCAAATTCAATCTGATCATAAAATTCTTTTTCGCCGGTAGTTTCTAATTCTGCCTTTGCATCCATATCCCATTTATAACTAAATTCCATGTCTTCATCTAGCTTATGGTCATAAAAAACATCCGATACAGAACCCAAATCTACAGATGCCTGCGGACCATTTAAGAGCAGTACCGTCTTTCTGTCCGACTGGCGTACTGTTTGTTTAAGCATAACCAGAAATTGTCCTATACTGGATTTTCCTGAACTGTTGCTGCCAAACAATACCGTAATAGGCGCAAGATTAATCACACCTGTATCTTTCCATCCCTTAAAATTTTTTATACGCAGATTCCTTAGCATAACATCGTCTCCTTGTATTTTCTAATTTTAAAATATCATATCATATGGTAACATTTTCTTCAATGCGATCAAAGGCAAATAAATTCCGCATAACACATTCCGCATATCAGTAAAACCAGACCATAATTTCGAGACCGTAGATTCCATAATATTAGTATTTCCCCCGACCTCACATGTGTTATACTGATATTATGTTATAATATACAGATATCCTACGAACAGCTCTGCATATTTCAACACTATGATTCTGTTTTGTCTGCATTTCAGAGAAAGGAAGACCAACATGAGTTTATTTGAAATCCGCAATCCATATATCGCAATCACTGCATTCTATGCACTGAATCTGCCCGAATACAGCATGCATCCCCACAGCCATCCTCCGTGTGAGATTATGTACGTAACCAAGGGCAGCTGCCTGATCCATGTAAACAACCAGGAATTCCGCCTGAAGGAACAGCAGTTTATCTTCCTGTCCGCCGATATCCTGCACCAGCTCACGATCCCCCAGGGCCGCCCCTGTTCCATCCTGAACCTGGAATTCTCATGCCTGCGTTCTGAAACCGGTATATGTTTAAGCAGCTTATTCGCCGAAAGCCCGGCCTTCGCCGGATTCTGCCGGCATCCGGGTGAACATTTTATTGGAAATGACACGGAGCATCTGGGCTATTCCCTGAAAGACCTGATTAATCAGTTACGAAACGGCATCCCGTTCAAGAATGTCATGCAGAACCCGTCAGACAGCTATACGCCTGACCAGATATGCCTGATCCGCCTGTTATTTCAGCGGATGATGCTGGAGCTCTCTAAGTGCGTCCTGAACCACAACAAGAATACCGGTATGCTCTACCTCAGAAGAGCCCAGGATTATATCTCCTCCCACCTGACAGAAGAGATACGGGTTCCTCAGCTGGCAGAACACGCCGGTATCAATAAGTCTTACCTGCAGTCCCTGTTCTCCAGATATTTGAATTGTACCATTACAGATTATATCAATCAGAAACGACTGGAGCACGCCGCTTTCCTTCTGGTTAACAGCTCGCTCTCCGTCACGGATGTTGCCTTTCAGTCTGGCTATAACAGCAGACAGCACTTTGGGAGCACTTTTGAGAAATACTATAACATCAGTCCCCGCGCATACCGCCAGCTCCACGGCAAGGATATGAATCCTTCAACCGGAGACGATTATTATTATATGGAAGAAGACGGACACTGGACAAATATGCCCTTAAAAACTTCTGAGATTTCATAATCCATATTCCATTCTTTTCTTGCCTTAAATCCGACGCATAGCGTGCAATTCACCTCATGCTTCATTATATCCAAACAGGGAACGCATCGCCAGGAGTTCTTCCCGGCTTGCGTTCCCCATCATTCGATTCACATCAGTACTTCACCATAAATTAGTTGGAAGCACTCTTACTTCCTCATTTATTTTGTAAGGAGCATCATAACCTCATTGCTTCTCTGTACGAACGCCGTCATCTCATCCGGGTTCAGCGGCTTGTGTGCCAGCATCGCCAGGTCATATAACTGCTTGCAGATGATGGATACATTCTCATTCTCCTTATTGTCAACCACGAACTTCACAAGCGGATGGTTCGCATTCAGTATCAGCGTGCTGTCGCCGCCCATATCCATACCGCCCATATTGCCCATGCCGTACATCTTCATCATCTCCTGCATACGGCGGCTCTGCTCGGATAGTGTGATCATAGACGCAACCTTCTCGTCTTTGAGTTTCTCAATCTTCACATCCAGCTTGTCGTTGCCAAGTTCTTTGCGGAAGATCTCAATCAGGCTGTCAGCTGTGGCCTTGAAAGCTTCCTTATCTTCCTCCGCAACCTCTTCCTTCACATTATCCGTTACATCCGCGTCAATTCTCTGGAAGCGGATATTCGGATTCTTCTGCTCTAACTGCGTGATAAACGGGGAATCAATGTTATGGCTTAAAATCACCGCATCCTGTCCCTGGTTCCGGAACATGTTGATGTACTGGCTCTGCTGAATCTCATCCGTCACATAGTAGATGGTAGTCTTAATCTCTTCTACCTTGTTCTCATCGGTATTCTCTGCATCTTTGGCGTTATCGCCCTCTTCCTCTTTCTTATCATTCGGCTCAACGACCTCTCCGCCGTTCTCCTCGATGCAGTCTTTAAGGGACAGATACTTCCCGTCAATATTCTTGAACAGGATGGAATCCTTCATCTTGTCACAGAACTTCTCGTCCTTTAAGCAGCCAAACTTGATGAACGGACTGATATCATCCCAGTATTTCTCATAGTCTTCCCGCTTCGTCTTGCACATCCCCGTCAGCTTGTCAGCCACCTTCTTGGAAATGTAATCGGCAATCTTATTGACAAATCCGTCGTTCTGCAGCGCGCTTCTTGACACGTTCAGCGGAAGATCCGGACAATCAATCACGCCTTTTAATACCATCAGGAACTCTGGAATAACTTCCTTGATATTGTCCGCGATAAATACCTGGTTGTTATATAACTTGATCGTTCCCTCAATGGAATCATATTCTGTATTGATCCTTGGGAAATACAGGATCCCCTTGAGGTTGAACGGATAATCCATATTCAGGTGAATCCAGAATAACGGCTCCTTGTAATCTAAGAATACCTTGCGGTAGAACTCCTGGTAGTCCTCATCCGAGCAGTCGTTCGGATGCTTCGTCCACAACGGATGGATATCGCTTATGGAAACCGGGCGCTTCTCGATCTTGACCTTCTCCTTCGCCGGCTCTACCTCGACCATCTCTTTTACGCCGTCTTCATTCTCCTTCTCTTCCATCTTGGCTTCTTCGTGGATGTGCTCTACGACAACATCATCTTCCTTAAGATCCGCTTCGTCGATGGTCTCATACTCCGGCTCTGCATTCGCCTTGCTAAGGAAGATCTCTACCGGCATGAAGGAACAGTACTTCTCAAGTACCTCTCTCACACGGTACTCGTTGGAGAACTCGATGCTGTCATCGTTCAGGTACAAAGTAATCTCTGTTCCCACGCCCTCCTTATTGCCTTCGTCCATCTCGTACTCTGTACCGCCGTCGCTGACCCAGTGTACCGGCGCCGCCCCTTCCTTATAAGAAAGTGTATCGATATGCACCTCATCTGCTACCATGAATGCAGAATAGAAGCCAAGTCCGAAATGACCGATCATATCGTCCTCTGTCGTCTTGTCCTTATATTTCTCAAGGAATTCTGTCGCTCCTGAGAACGCAATCTGCGTGATATACTCTTCTACCTCTTCCGCCGTCATACCAAGGCCGTTATCGGTGAACTTCAGTGTCTTCTCTTCCGGATTCACCTCCACCTTGATCGCCGGTTTGTAATCATCCGGTAACTGGTACTCTCCCATCATGTCCAGTTTCTTAAGCTTCGTGATCGCGTCGCACCCGTTCGATATCATCTCGCGTGCGAAGATATCATGATCAGAATATACCCACTTCTTGATAATCGGGAATATATTCTCACTGCTGATTGATAGATTTCCTTTCTTTGCTGCCATCTTTATCACTCCTACCTCATTTTAAAATATTTTACTTTCCTTAATCTCATCTTATCAGACGAAGTTCATGCTTTTCCCGCCTAACAGATATGATAATACCTGGGATTTTAAAAGTCAATAGGAAATTAGCACTCTTTTTCAGTGAGTGCTAACAAATTTCTTAAAAATATAAAAATTATATAAATTATTCCTATTGTCAGGCCGTCATAAAAGAAGTACCTCCCCGCCTGCCATTCCTTCCCACTCTCACTCTATAGCCTTGATAGTTCCTCTGTTTTTCCGAAAACAGAAAACAGTAACATCCAAAAACTTTGCAATATATGTCTGATTTATTTGGTTGTATCCTCTGGTTACATTACCAAAACCAGAATTTAGTATGATTCAGCAGGTAAAATGATCCTCCCATCTTCAATTCGCACAATTCTATCTGCCATTTGTGCGATTTCTGGATTATGCGTGATCATAACAATCGTCTGATGAAATTCTTTACTGGTCATTCTTAAAAGTCCAATTACATCATCACTGGTTTTACTATCCAGATTTCCCGTCGGCACTGTTCAGTTAGTACAACATAGAGAACCCCCGGAAAGCCTGCTGCCCT
>CAMSTW010000027.1 GCA_947063855.1 uncultured Dorea sp. | reverse complement strand
CAATGGCGGTAACTATGTTACAACCGTTTATTCTGATAACAAAGAGAACGGAAGACTGTCAGGCGTTGCTTATGCGGACTGGATGAAGGAGAACGGCAAAGAGGATGAGGATATCATCGCAATCCTGCTCAGCGGTAAGAAAGGTAACGTGGCAGGGCTTGAGAGAAGAACCGGACTTTTTGCAGGTATCGTTCAGGGCAGAACCGGATGTACGGAAGATGAAGCATGGGAAGCTGCACAGGATATTGAGGATCAGCTTACTTCAGGCGGTAAGGCCGAGTATGCAGACGCCAAGTTCAAGATTGTTGGACAGGGCTGGGGCAACTGGACCGAGGAAGACGGTCTGACAGCATGTGAAGATTTCGTTACGGCGAACCCGGATGTTACCACGATCTTAGGTGAGAATGACCAGATGCTCTTTGGCGGACAGACAGCGCTTGAGAATGCAGGAATCAAGGGCGTTGCCATCGTGGCCGCGGCAGACGGCGCATGTGCTGCGTTCGACCTGATCAAAGAGAATGATAAGGCAGATAATCCGTATATCGTAAGCGGTCTGAACAGTCCTGTACTGGTAGCACAGGATGGCGTCAGGATCGCAGAGGAGATTGCGGTAGACGGAGCATCATGGGATGATTATGAGCAGATTACACTGACAGAGGCGGCAGGCGTTACGAAAGACCTGGTAGATAAGTATTATGATGTTGGATTCTAAGACAGCATTTTTATGGTTTTAAAGTAAATAGTAAGAGGTGGGCAGACGGGATCCGTTTTTTGGATCTCGTTTGCTATAGAATTGACGGAATCCGGAAGGTCTGTATATGGCAGAGTTTTTGGGTATCGCAGCTAAGATTTTTATCAGGGAGGTGGAGAGGTGCAGAATTCAGAGTACAGATTAGAGATGAGGAACATAACGAAGCATTTTGGCGGCGTCAAAGCGCTGACGGATGTTTCTCTGAAAGTCGAGCCGGGAGAGATTCATGCACTGATTGGAGAGAACGGAGCCGGAAAGTCTACGTTGATGAAGATATTGTCAGGCGCCTATGTAAGGGACAGCGGACAGATATTTATAGACGGAAATGAAGTGAAGATATCGGATCCGAAGGAATCGAAGGATCAGGGAGTGGCCATCATCTATCAGGAATTTATGCTGGCCCCGGACCTGACGGTGGCGGAGAATATTTATATTGATAAATTGTCCGCAGGAAAGACATTTATCAACTGGAAGGAATTAAGGAATAACGCGAAAGAACAGCTGGAACGGCTTGGATTTGGAGACATTGACCCGAATACAAAATGCGGAAGCTTAAGCGTCGCATACCAGCAGGTGGTAGAGATCTGTAAGTGTCTGACGAGAAATGCGAAGATTCTTGTGTTTGACGAGCCGACAGCCGTGCTTACATTTTCTGAGATAGAGAAGTTATTTTCAGTCATAAAGAAGCTGAAAGAAGAGGGGGTCAGTATCATCTATATATCGCATCGTCTGGAGGAGATCTTCGAGCTGAGCCAGCATATCTCCGTCCTGAAGGACGGCACCTATGTGGGGACAGTGAAGACAGAAGAGTTCGACAAGCACAGACTGGTGAATATGATGATAGGCCGTGAGATGACAGAGATGTTTCCGGAGAGACACGCCAGGATCGGCGAGACGGTTCTGGAGGTTCAGAATCTGTGCGCAGGTATGGTGCAGGATGTCAGCTTCTCTGTAAAGGCAGGTGAGGTTCTGGGCTTCAACGGGCTGGTAGGAGCCGGGAGGACAGAGACGATGCGGGCTTTGTTTGGGGCAGACAAGAAGGACTCCGGCAAGGTGATTTATTTTGGAAAAGAAGTGGACTGGAAGAATCCGAAGCAGGCGATTGCCGAGAAATTCGGACTGCTTCCTGAAGATCGAAAGAAACAGGGGCTGTTGCTTAAGCAGAGTATTCGGATGAATACCACGCTGGCCTGTCTGAATAAAATAACGAAATTAGGTTTCATCAACCATAAGTCTGAGAAGGAGTTCGTCAAAGAGACGCTGGCGAGTATCCAGACCAAGTATAACAGTACGGAGGATAACGCGAACAGCTTATCAGGCGGTAATCAGCAGAAGATTGCGCTGGCTAAGTGGATCGCGGCAGACTGTAAATGTATCGTGTTCGACGAGCCTACCCGCGGCGTCGATGTAGGCGCCAAGACAGAGATCTATAAGGTAATCAATAATCTGGCTGAAAATGGAGTTGCGGTCATCATTATTTCCTCAGAAATGCCGGAAATCATAGGTATGTGCGACCGTGTTCTGGTTATGAGGAACGGGAAAATCTCCGGTGAGGTGCGTAAGGAAGAACTGACGGAGAATGCATTGATAAAATTTGCAATGGGGGTTTAGTTATGAGCAAAAAGAAGGTTAATATAAAAGAGATACTGATTCAGTATAATGCGTATATTATATTTGTCGCGTTGTTTGTAATATGTGCGATTCTGTCAGACCGTTTCCTGTCGCTGATGAATATCAGGAATATCGCGCTGCAGCAGGCCGGTCCGATCTGTGTTGTTCTTGGAATGTTGTTTGTTATCCTGACAGGAGGGATAGATCTGTCGGTAGGTTCGGTGATGGCGCTGGGATCGTCCCTGTCGGCTTATCTGATCGTGTTCAAGAGCGTTCCTTTCCAGCTTGCGATCGTGGTCGCCATGTTTGTGGGTCTTGTGGCCGGAACGGTAACGGGGACACTGGTTGCGTACGCCAAGTTCCAGGGGTTTGTGGCGTCTCTGGCGATGATGACCATAGCAAGAGGAGCGGCGCTGGTGATTACGAACGGAAGCCCGATCAAGATGGAAGCGGATACGCTGTCGCTGATCGTTAAGAAGGAGTATGGGTATCCAATCCTGATCATCACGTTTGCGATTATTGTGATATTCTGTATCATTCAGAGGAATACGGCGTATGGACGTATCGTGATTGCTCTTGGAAGTAATATCGAAGCGGTAGAGCTTGCAGGTATCCGGGTGAAGAAATATCTGGTATCTGTATATGCCATATCCGGAATGCTGGCGGCTCTTGGAGGGGTATTCATCGCGGCGAGGGCTTCTACCGGAAGCGGCGTTATCAGCGAAGGGCAGGAACTGGATGCGATCGCGGCCTGTGTAATCGGCGGCGCGAGCCTGGCCGGAGGAAAGGGCGATGTGTTCAGGGCTATCATCGGTGCGTTTATACTGGCGCTGATCAGTAATATTATGAACCTGATGGCCGTACCGGCTTATCCGCAGGATATCATTAAGGGTATTATCATTATTATAGCAGTGCTTCTGCAGCTCGTTACGGATCGGAAAGAGTAAGGTAGAGTATCTGTGTGGGGGATGGTGTTCGAGGGAAGGGGCTCTTTGAACTGCCTGTGCTCTGGAAATGGATTTACCCCGCGCAGATATAGAAAATGAATAAATAGAGAGGTTGTTGTGGAATGATGAATTTAGCAGATTCTACAACAACCTCTTTAGGTTTATATTTTTTTAGAGTTCTTTGTAGTAGCGTCCGATTGCGTCGGCGGTTTTGACGATGTTCTTGAGCATCTGGTTGGTGATCTCGTAAGGCTCTCTTACCAGTTCGGTGAGGGACGCGTTATCGGCGATCAGCTGGAGATTCTCTTCGGTTAGGTCAACCTGGAGGTCGGCCAGGGTGGTCGGAAGCCCTACTTCCATGCAGAAGGATACGTATTCCTCTACTACGTCGGAAGGAGCGTTCTCTGCTACTAATTCGCAGAGTGTGCCGAAAGCGACTTTCTCTCCGTGGAGGGTCTTTGTGCCGTTCGGGGTGGCGGTGATGCCGTCACCTACGGCGTGGGCGCACGCGCAGGCGGTATTCTCGAAGCCCAGACCGCTCATCAGGGTGTTGGCCTCGATTACAGATTCCAGGGCCTCTGTTACTACATGCTGTTCATTTGCAATCTTTGCGGCAACGCCGTATTCGATGATGGTGTCATAGCATAATTGCGCGATTGTCATGGCGGTCCTGGTTCTGCGGAAGCTCCCTGCCTCCTGGCAGATATAGTTCGGACTGTTGGATTCGGCGTTTGCTCTGGCCTCGAACAGGGTGGCCATGGCGTCGCCCATGCCGGATACAAGGAAACGGACAGGTGCGTTGGCAATGATCTCACTGTCTATGATCACGATGTCGGGGCTCTTGATGTAGTTGATGGAATGAGAGTGCTCATGGTTCTCCTTGTAGATTACGGAGAGTGCACTGGTAGGTGCGTCTGTGGAAGCGCTGGTCGGAACAATCACAACCGGAAGCTTCAGGGCGTTGGCCGCGCCTTTGGCAGTATCCAGGGTCTTGCCCCCGCCGATCCCCATGATCATCTCGGCGCCTGCTTTGGCGGCCGTCCCGGCGATTGCGGCAATCCTCTCCTCCGTTACCTCGTGTTCAAAGGGGATGCTTGTGAAGCTTGCACCCTTCTCTTCATACTGCTTTGTCAGGGTCGGGGTAAGAGTGTCGAAAAAGAATGGGTCTATGATGGCGAAAACGTTCGCTCCGTATTTGGCAGTGTGCTCAGCCAGACGCTGAATCTCTCCTGGGCCCTGGATGTATCTTCCGGGAGAGCCGAAAGACATAGTTCTTGATGCTGTCATAATGTAACCTCCTGAATTTAATGTTATAACATAATGATATAATGCTATAATAACATATAAAAGATGTTTTGAAAATAGTATTTCACATGAAATTTTAGAAATTGTACTGAATAATTCCATCGGCAAGGACTGAAACGGAGTGGAGGTCTAAATTTTCATCTGCCGCATTGGTCTGCACTTCGTTACGGTCCGCGCTAAACATGTGCCACTGGCATATAGCGCTGCCAATCGACGTAGCCACCGCTACACCTCATTCCTCCGCCTTGCAGGCTGAAAATTTATTCTGCGCGAAAATGTACCGGTAATTAGTGTGGATTATACTAGACAAATAAAAAGATAAATGTTAATATGTATCTAAGGTAATTATGTAGTGACATTACTATATATAAGAAACGATATTATGAAATGTGGAGGTAGGCGCGTATGAAGACAGTAATTGTAGACAAAGATGGTTCTTTATCTGTTAAGGAGGTTCCGAAGCCGAAGTATGGTCCGAAGCAGGCTTTGACGAAGACGATTGCCAATGGGGTATGCGGTACGGATATTCATCTTATAAAGAAGGCGTTCAAGGGAGTTACAGAAGAGATGTACCCGCTGATGCTTGGGCATGAGAATGTAGGAGAGGTAGTGGAAGTAGGAGCGGAGGTAAAGGGGTTCAAGGTTGGAGACAAGGTGCTGCTTGGATTCACGGATGCGGACCCGGAGAATATCGGCGACTATGGTTCGGCCTGGGGATCCCTCAGTGAGTATTGTGTGGTGAACGACGCGGCGGCTTATGAGGAAGGTGAAGTACCGGATCTTGCGAAGGCTCAGCGGGTTCTTCCGGACGATATCGATCCGGTAGATGCGGTGATGCTGATTACCTTCGGAGAGGTGTTAAGCAGTGTCAAGTATTTCGGCATAAAGAAGGACAAGCCGGTGGTAATATTCGGCTGCGGGCCGGTGGGGCTTACATTTATCAAGATGTGTAAGCTCGTGGGCGCGTCTCCTGTGATTGCGGTAGCGAGGAACGACGCGAAGAAGCAGAACGCGCTGGACGGCGGTGCGGATATCGCGCTGAACAGCAGCGAATGCGATATCACGAAGGAGATCCGGACGATGTTCCCGGAAGGCGTGCCGTATGTGATCGACGCGGTCGGCTCGGAGGAAGTCGTGAATGACGCGATGGGGCTGATCTGCGACAGGGGTGAGATCTGCTGCTACGGCGTGCCGAGAAAAGAAGAGATGCACATAGATTTCAGCAAGGCGGATTATAACTGGATTATAAATTTCCAGCAGTTCCCAAGGAAGGACGAAGAAGCAATTGCGCATGAGGAAGTGATTCAGTGGATCCGGGAAGGGAAGATTAATCTGAAGGATTATATATCTGACTATTTCCCATTTGCTGAGGTTGTGGAGGCGTATGGGAAGGCGCTGGACAAGAAGGTGCTTAAGAAGGGGATTATTGTATATTAGGATTTGATGCCGGAGAAGTGACGGAAGAAATCTGAGCAGGAGATTTGCCGTATTTTTCCGATGGACAGACAAGGGGCAACAGCATAGAGTGCTGCCGCCCCTTACATTATTTTTCATCAGTTCTTATCTTCCCATGCTCTTTTTCTATTTGTTCCAAATGCTGAATCAGTACATATTCGATATAGTTAGTCATGGAACGATGGTATGTGGTAGCCGAAATATCTATTTTACTCAATCAAAATCGCAGTTATCCGGATTGCGGGGTTCGCTTCCCAGATTAGCCATATGGTCAATCAGGTGCATATCTTCTTTGTCCAGCGTGAAATCAAAAAGATCTAAGTTCTGTCTCATCCGCTCGACGGTACTTGATTTGGGAAGAGGAATAATTCCGTGCTGCAGACACCATTTCAGACAAATCTGAGCAGGAGATTTGCCGTATTTTTCCGCGATGGAACAGATTGAGTCCGACTGAAGGACGGCGCCCGCTCCAAGAGGGCTGTAGGCGGTAAGGAGATAGCCGTGCCCGGTACAATATTCGATTAATGATTGCTGATTCTGGTAAATGCCGGGATGGAGACTGATCTGGTTAACTGCAGGAGCAATATTTGCTGTTTTCTTAAGGGCGTCAAGATAACGCTGTGTAAAATTGCTGACGCCCAGCGACCGTATCAGGCCCTCATCATGCAGACGCTCCATTGCACGCCAGGTATCAGCGTTGATCTGTTCCCAATTATCATAAAAATCTGCGGAGGCTGGCCAATGAATCATATATAAGTCTATATATTCTAATCCCATTTCCGTGAGCGCGCGGTCGAAATCACGGAGCGTGCTGTCGTATCCGCGCTGTGTATTGCGAAGCTTTGTGGCGATGAAAAGCTCTTCCCGCGCTACCGGACTTTGGCGTATTGCAGCGCCTACGCTTCTTTCATTCCCATATTTTGCGGCGGTATCGATGGAGCGGTATCCTTCGCGGATAGCGTTAAGGATTGTCTGTACTGTCTCGGGGCAATCCGGCAGACGCCAGGTTCCAAAAGCGATGGCAGGTATTCTTTTTTGATTGTTCATTGTAAAATTCAGCATATTATCCTTCCTTCTTTTTGTTATATTTTTAGCGCCATATGACAAAGCGCTGGTTAGCGGCTTGCGGCTTCGAATTTATTGCGCGTCAGTTTCATATCCGGGATGAAGAATTTTGATTCCGGCTGCGGTACTGGCCAGGGGTTGTTCCGGTGTATTTTTTGAATACCCGGATAAAATTCTGGACGGAATTAAAACCACAGGAATGGCTGATTTCTTTAACTGGAACGGTTGTTTCCGTCAGAAGCTTCCGGCTTTTGGAAATCCGGTAATCATTCACATAATCTACAAAATTAATGCCCAGGCTTGTTTTAAATAGTTTGCTTAGATAACTGGTATTCATATTGATCTCCGAGGCTATGGAGGATAAAGAGAGCATACTGTCCGAAAAATTTTCCTGTATAAACTTCTGTGCCAAAATCAGATGATGATTCTGCTGTTTTTTAACAATCTGCATCAATTGTTCTATAATATTTGTTCCCTGCATTTCAAAGTATTGCTTTAATTCCTGTTTTGAGAAAAAGTTAGTATTTTTCCCGATAAAAGAGAAAAGATCTTGAGGAATCGGCAGATTTTTACAGGTATCGTGGGCAAAAAGTGTATTCATCAATAGTGAGCAGAAATCATAGCATTCCTTCAATGCGCAGGAGAGTGAAGAGGAGTCTTCAATGATTTCGTCCCAGACTCGTTCAAGCAGGATTTTTGCGCTATCGCTGTCTTTTTCATATATAAGGTTGAGTAGCTGCAGGGCATGTCCTTCTAATGCAGAACGCTGACAATCGGCTTTGGGCTCTTTTTCTGCCACGGGCGGTTCTGCCTGCCTGGCATTTGTTTCGAAAGCTGCAGGTTGGATGCCATCTGGCAGGGTGTTTTCGTCGTTCATTAACTGGCCGAGTTCTTCATCTTTGAGATATTCCAGGGCATCCTGATAGGAGAAAAAGATGTCCAGCAAAGAGAAATAAACGCGGCCGGTTTCAAAGTTTAAACAGAAGTCATTATCAGCGGCAAGGGTTTTGAGCAGCTCTTTCAGGGAAGTGATGCATTTGCTGATTGCAATGTTGTTAGCGGCTTTGGGGACTGCCGATACGATGATAATATCGTTATTCACGTGAAGAACCTGCATGGTTACTTCGTGTTTCCGGCAGAATTCATCCGATTGGCTTCGCAGAATACGGGCAAATTTTTTACGTTCCTTAAGGTTGTATATCTGGTCTTTGCCACGGATCACACAGACAAAATAAGGTTCGTTGATGCTGAATGGACTCCCGACACTGTTAAGAAGCTGCCTGACATCATCGGATTGATACTGCATACCGACCAGAAGATTAGAGAACAACCGGTACATTACGTCAGGCCGTACCTTTTTTAGAGCATCCTCCAACTCTGTGTTACGTTTCCAGACCGCATCGATAGACTCATTTATATAGGAAAGGCTGCTTCCGGCATAAGGGCGGCTATGAGCCAGTTTCCTGAAAGCATTCATATAGGGGGACTCGACAAAATATGCGGTGCAGCCTGCGAGTATAAGAAGCAAAGTTTCCAGTGACAAAAACAACAGCAGATGACGATTTTGCGGGGCAGAATATGGATCATGGAACCGGCCGAAGTCTTCGGTAACATACAGATAATACCACTGTGTACTGTCAGACTGTACCATGCTGATAAACTGATTTTCTTTCTCATCTTCCAGAACCGTTAATTTTTCCTGCCGCATTTTCTTTAAGTATCCCTGGATTTCGGCTGTGTAGGCCACTGCGTCGGTTAGAATTGACTGAGATTGCGAGTTAAATATGTATACATCCGATTCACGCGACAATTGCCTGTATACGGAATTTTCATTGAGAATACAAAAGAGAGTGGCAATGCTTTTGTTATTTTCAAATGGAAGCGACCGCACCATAATCAGTTTATTATCGTAGACGAAAAGCCGGAAGACGATTCCGTCTAATACAATCTTATCCATATAGATTGTGTTGTTCAGGTAAGCATTTATCAACTCCCGATATGCATTATTTGTATCTGAGGAAAGAGATGTAGAGGTTATGACCGTATTAGACTGCTGCAGATACAGGATCATATTGTTGATCTGCAGGTTCTTTCCTTCGATTTCTGACATAATCAGGCGGACACGATTCGTAGGATATTCTTCAATGGAATGTGCATAGAGCAGAGACTGCACATTGGTATTTGACAGAAACTGGGAGATATTCTGATTCAGTCCGTTAAAAAGCAAGTCTGTATTTTGAATAACACCCTGCAGGTAAACCTGGGAATTGGCAAAACAAGCCTCGCGTGCAGTCTGATTCCGTTCTCTATTCTGAACAAAGAACAAAAAGGAGATTATAAGTGTAATAAAGACTGCCATGCAGAAAAAGATACGAATTGCCAGCCTATGTATTTGACAATGCTGCAAAACCTTCCCCCATATTTTTCCCTTACTTCTTACTGTATCCATAGTACCTCCTTAGAAAATTCCCTCAATAACCTGCTTTATCTGATTTGAATTAAGTTTAACAGAAATTGTTAACAATGAATACTAATAAATATTTGAAAAATTAACATATTTTGTGAATTCACAGAGTTTTGTTCATGTGAGAAATTTGTTTAAATTGCAAAAAAAAGAAAAAAGATTTAGAGTTTGATTATGCAAAAACACAAGAGTGTTGCTTGACGAAATAAAAAAGGAGAGGAGAAAGGAAATGAAAAAATTGAATTACTATAGCCATGAGAAATTTTCCGACCGGGTGTATATCTTTACAGAAGGTTATTCCAGTGAATTCCGGTTTACACTTGGGGTAGTGGTTGGTGAGCGGAAGGTCCTGGTGATTGACGCAGGATTGGGCATGTGCGGCGGACTTCGCCAATATGTGGAGAGTATTGCAGGCAAGGAAAAGCCGATTATCTGCTGCTGTACACACGGGCATGTAGATCACGTAGGAAGCGCTATAGAATTCGACGAAGCATATCTGAATGAGAGAGATTTTGAAGTGCTTCCCGGATTTGGCTTGTATGAACCTACGAGGTTTGGAGATCTGACGGCTTTTAGCTGCGACAGCTATGAGACACAGTGGTATGCGATTGAACATTATGTACAGAACAAAGAGACAAAGTTTAAAAATATTGATGACGGTGATGTGATAGACCTTGGAGGAGTACAGGTAGAGGCAATCCGCATGCCGGGGCATTCAAAAGGTTCTCTTGCTTATTATGTAAGAGAAGAAAAGGTATGTTTTACCGGAGATGCTGTGAATATTCAGACACATCTGAAAAGATTTGACAACGTGGGGATGCGGGAATATGCAGAGATTATTGAGAGGATGATAGATATCACAGGGGAAGACTGTACGATTTTCTCTGGTCATATGGCGCTGCCGCAGACTGTTGCGAGTGCCAGGAATCTTGCGGCGGCCTGCCGTGAGATTGCAGATGGAAGGATTGAAGAAGATCCGCCGGCAGAGATGATCTTTAAAAATCAGAAGAATGGAGGGGAGAGAGATTATAGATTCCACTATCATGGAAATACATGTGTGATTTACAACCGGAAAAATATCAGTGTTGGAGCGTAAGTGCGAAGAGAGGAGGTTTTTAAGATGGTACGTTTGCATATGCAGATGAATCTGCGGATGAGCAGTACAGATCTGGTTATCCTGGCGCCGTATTATGGAGAATTAGAAGCCGGTACGGGTATGAAGGAGGAAGATTTTTACAATCAGAAGTTTAAATGTGTGTGGCTTCTTCACGGTCTGGGCGGAAATTGCAATGACTGGGTCAATTATACACAGGTGGAGACCTTTGCAGAAGAAAAGAATTGCTTTGTAATCTGTCCGTCCGGCGGAGCCGGGTTTTATACGGACGGGCCGTTAGGGACAAACTGGGAGACGTTGATAATGGAAGACATATGGAATTATCTGCATCGTTTGTTCCCGATGATGTCAGAGGAGCCCAAAGACAATGTGATCGCAGGACTCTCTATGGGAGGCTATGGGGCGATGAAATACGCGCTTTCACATTCCGGCAAATTTGGATATGGATGCAGTCTGTCGGGTGGTTTGAATATGCCTCAGCGATATGCAGAAGGGGAAAATATTAATGGAAGGCTGCAGTTTGCTTTTGGAAAACCGGAGGATGTGGAAGGGGGACCATTTGATCTGTATCAGTTGGCGAAGGACTTGAAGAGAGATGGCGGGCCGATTCCCAGAATCTATATTTCGTGCGGAAGAAAAGACTGGGAATATGAACCGAACCAGCAGTTCCGTGATTTTATGAGAGAGCAGGGATATGACGTAACCTGGGATGAGGATGATTACTCGCATGAATGGCGGATGTGGAATCTTCAGATTAAGAAGGTATTGGATTTTGGCATTCCGGGGGATTTCTGTAAGGCTGTATTTACAAGGGGACATGTGGAAGAATAATAATTTGAGATCAAAGATGGAACAAGAAAGGAAGAAAAGTATGAAGAATAAGTTAAAAAAGTTAATGGCGGTTTTGACAGTAACAAGCCTGACCTTGTGTCTGGCCGCATGCAGCAGCTCTGATAATGGCACGAATAATGAGGGAAATACAGCTGGAAAGAAAGATTCAGATGGGGTGAGGGAAGCGCATTCCGCCATAGATCTTACGCCGGAATCAGCAGAAGCAGTGAATGTTGTAATTGCTGACAACGATCAGTTTACTACATGTGATGATTTTGATAATTTCTCATTGATTAATAAGTTGCTGGAGCGTTGCTGGGCGGATCCTATCATGGAACTGGATTATAGTACCGGCGAATATAACGGCGTCGTCGCGGAATCCTGGGAGTGGGATGATTCGGCGCTGAATCTTACGGTCAAGATTCGTGATGGAATCACCTTCAGCAACGGTGATGAATTAAAGGCGGAGGATGTAGCGTTCAGCTATGAGAGAATTGTTACGGATGAAGAAATCGTGAATACGGCAAGGTGGAAGAAATTGAAGGGGACAGAGGCTTCGGATGATTCTACGGTGATTCTTCATTTTACAGATATTATGCCTAATTTTAATGCAGAGGCTATTTTCGTCCCGATTATAGATAAAAGCGCTTATGACGCCGACCCGGATCATTATTTTGATGCTCCAATCGGAAGCGGTCCGTATGTATGGTATAGTACCGACTTTGTAAATAATACTGGAACCCTGCAGCGGCGAGATGAATGGTGGGGATATGAGTTCTATGGAACAGAGCCGTCTAACGTAGATTTTATCACTTACCGAAAAGTGGATGAGGATACCACGCGTGTTTCCTCTCTTCGAACCGGAGAGGTGGATATTGCCAGATCAGTTCCGACAGATCAGGTGGAGACCTTGAAATCAGAAGGATTGCAGATCCAGCAGACGGATATTGCAAGAAATACATTCCTGGTAGTGAATTGTTCCGGGAACAGTCCGTTCAAGGATATCAAGATGAGAGAAGCATTATCTCTGTGTATTGACAGACAGCTGTTGATTGACAGTATTGTGGGTGCGGGGACGCCGTCAAGATATCCGGTTCCGGCAAATTGTACGGGGTACAATGATGAAGCGAAGGAGCTTAAATATGATCCGGAAAGGGCGGCGAAGCTTCTGAAAGAAGCAGGCTACAATGGGGAAACCATCGTTCTTGATATTGCATCAGGGATTGTTCCGAGGGGAACAGAGGTTGCACAGGCGATCCAGTCAATGGCCGCAGAGGCCGGCTTTAATATTGAGATCAATCAGATGGAGAGTGCGGCGTACAACGAGGCACGTTTTGGGGGAGATTATACATTGCAGTTATGCAACTTTATCAATACGGCGGGAGAATCTTTTATCACAATGGATGAGCTTCTTGGAAAAACAGATATGTTTGCATCAGGATTTGTAGATGAAGAAGTATTTGGGTTTATAGACGAAGCGGGGAAAACGATTGAAGATGATGCGCGCCATGAACTGCAGAGCCGTGCGTTTGATAAGATTATAGAGAATTATGCACCGTTTGTTTTCCTGTATGATGAATCTTATTCACAGGGATTACCGGAAGGACTGGAAGGAGTAGAGCTTTATTATGATATGCTTCTTGAACTCCGATATATGCATAAGAATTAATGTGGTAGACTGATGTGAGACGGGCTGCACGTAAGATGTAGTCCGTCTTTTTTAAAAGGGAGGTCTGTTGGTAATGTTAAAAAAGGTTCTTCGCAGATTGGCGTTTTCCATTATTGTTCTGGTGGGAATCTCCGTGATTGCATTTGTTCTTGTGCGGCTGGCGCCGGGGGATCCGGCGCGTCTGATGCTGGGCGCTACCGCGACAGAAGAGCAGGTACAGCAGATGCATACAAAGATGGGACTGGATGAGCCATATCTGACACAATATTTTAAATATATTTCCGGAGTACTGCACGGAGATCTGGGCTATTCTTATTATTTTGGTATGTCGTGTAAGGAGCTGATTTTCGGAAGAATTCCGGCAACAGCCAGATTAACGCTGGCGGGGGTAATTGTTATTCTGATTATTGCAGTACCTCTGGGGATTACTGCCGGTATCAAAAAGGGTTCTGCGGTAGATACATTCTCCATGCTCTTTTCTCTGTTGGGCCAGTCCTTGTCGCCAGTCTGGCTGGGGCTTTTGCTGATTCTCTTGTTTGGAGTGAGATTAAAGGTATTGCCAACGCAAGGAATGGGGACATTACAGCATATTATTATGCCGGGAATCGTTATGGGATTCCAGTTTTGTTCCATGACAACCAGGCTTCTGCGTTCAGGAATGGCAGAAACTTTAGAGGAGGATTATATCACGGCGACCAGAGCCAGAGGTATTGGCAGAATCAAAGTGTATACAGTCTATGCATTGAAGAATGCGGTACTTCCTACGATAACCAATATGGGAAATAATATTGGGAACATGATGGCAGGCTCCATGGTCATTGAGACCATATTCGGGTGGCCGGGATTAGGGGAGCTGACGATACGTGCGATCAATCTCAGAGATTTTTATCTGGTACAGTCAATCCTGCTGGTATCTGCATTTATCTTTGTCAGTATCAATCTGATTGTAGATATTCTGTACTGTGTGATAGACAAGCGGATTGAGTTTAATTAAAGAGAGGGGATATTTATGAATAGGAAGACTTTGCTGCGTAGAATGAAGAAAAGTAAAATGTTTATCATCGGCGGTGTAATCTTTACGGCTGTTGTCCTGCTATGTGTGTGTGCTCCATTATATGTTACGCACGATCCGCTGGCGCAGGATCTTAGGATGCGTCTGGTTGTGCCGGAATGGTTTTCGAATGGGACAGGCAGCTATATTCTGGGTACGGATGCATTAGGAAGGGATGTCCTTTCGCGGCTTCTGGTAGGCGGGAGGTATTCTCTGATGATAGCCATACTGACTTTGATCCCTTCCGCGGTTATAGGTATATTTCTTGGCCTGATTTCGGGATATTATGGTGGTTTGACGGATAATTTTATTATGCGGTTCTGTGACATTATGATGGCGACGCCGCCGCTGATGCTTGCAGTCTGTATTGTGGCAATATTGGGGGCGAGTATTCAAAATCTGATCTTTACACTTGTTATAACATCGTGGGTTGTCGGTGCGCGGATGGTACGCAGTACAGTACTTATCATCAGGAATTCAGAGTATGTGCAGGCGGCGAAGGTTATGGGGGCGAATAATCTGCATATCATATTTCATGAAATATTGCCGAATGTGCTGACTCCGATCATTATTACAGAATCCCAGCATTTCGGGGCAATTATCCTGACCGAGGCGTCGCTGGGATTCCTTGGGCTTGGAGTGCCGCTTCCGACGCCTTCATGGGGAACGATGATAGCAGACGGGCGTGAATATCTGGCGACAGCGCCGTGGATCGTGATCGCTCCCGGAGTTGCGCTGATGCTGATTGTGCTGGCGTGCAATTTCCTGGGCGACGGGATTCGCGATGTTCTGGATCCACACAATAAGGATTGATGAATCGGCTATGTAAAGGAGAGTGTGACAGTGGAAGAACTATTAAAAATAGAAGACTTGAGTGTGGAATACCGATCCGGGGGCGGTACGGCAAAGGCTGTGAACCAATTAAGGCTCACCATTCACAAAGGAGAGGCTTTGGGATTAGTGGGAGAATCAGGAGCCGGTAAGACAACGACAGCTTTAGCAGTTTTGAAGCTTCTGCCGGACCATGTGGGGTTTGTTACAAATGGAAAGATAACTTATAAAGGAGAGTCTTTGCTGGATTGTTCAGAGAAACAGATGACAGAGATTCGGGGAAAGAAGATTTCTATGGTTTTCCAGAATCCGTTGTCCTCGCTGAATCCGGTATTTACCGTAGGGCATCAGATTGCCATGGGACTTCGCAGGCACCAAAAGATGAGTAAAAAGGAAGCACAGCAGGAGGCAGGCCGACTTCTGCGGATGGTGGGGATTGCTGAGTATCGTCTGAATGATTATCCGCATCAGTTTTCCGGAGGAATGCGGCAGCGTGTAGGGATCGCGGCGGCGCTTGCATGTAAACCGGAGCTGCTGATATGTGATGAGCCGACGACAGCGTTGGATGTAACGATACAGGCTCAGATACTGGAGCTTATGAAGGAGTTGCAGAGGAAGATGGATACGTCGCTGCTTATGATTACGCATAACCTGGGAATTATCGCTGAACTATGCCAGAATGTGGCAATCATGTATGCGGGCGAGGTGGTGGAGTATGGAACGGTAGAGCGGGTGTTTAGTCATCCCGCGCATTGGTACACTGCCGGTCTTCTTAAGGCAATTCCGAATCTAGCGGGACCACGTGACAGGCTGAGCAGTATTGGAGGAAAAGTGGCGAATGCCTATGAATTGCCGGAAGGCTGTAAATTTCATTCCAGGTGTAAATGTTGTTCGCAGAGGTGCGCCGGTGAACAGCCGTCCCTTGTAAGGATTGAGGATAACCATTATGCGGCATGCTGGAATGCCAGGAGGAATAAGAATGAATGAAAATACGGACATGAATGAGAAGACGTTACTTCCGGAAGAACCATTGGTAAGGATACAAAATCTCAAAAAATACTTTAAGATAGACAACAAGAAGTATCTCCATGCGGTGGATGATATTTCCCTGGATATTATGCCTCGTGAAACGCTTGGGTTGGTAGGTGAGTCGGGATGTGGAAAGAGCACGGTAGGGAATCTTCTGACCAGGCTTATACCGGAGACTTCGGGTGAAGTGATTTTTGACGGAAAGTCACTGTTTCAGTTAAATAAAGACGAGATGATGAAAATGCGGCGGGAAATGCAGATGATTTTCCAGGATCCCTATTCGTCGTTAAGCCCAAGAAAAACGATTCGAAAAATTCTAAAGGAACCGTTGGAACTGCATCAGATGTGCGATAAGGATAATCTTGAAACACGTATAATAGAACTGGCAGAAATGGCCGGACTGGAGCCGTATGTATTGGATAAGTATCCACACGAGTTAGACGGGGGAAAGCGTCAAATGGTTGGGATTGCCAGGGCGCTGGCGCTGAATCCGCGCTTTATCGTGTGTGATGAGCCTGTTTCTTCGTTAGATGTTTCCGTACAGGCGACAATCATCAATCTTCTGATGGATCTGCAGGAGAAGATGGGGCTTACATATCTGTTTGTGTCCCATGATCTTTCGGTGGTACGCCATATCTCTACAAGAGTTGCGGTTATGTACTTAGGACAGATCGTGGAGCTGGCCGGCACGGATACCTTGTTTGGGAATCCGCTTCATCCATATTCCGTTGCACTTCTTTCTGCCGTGCCCAAGATAGACTTTGGGAAAACGAGCCACCGGATTGTTCTGGAAGGGGACGTGCCAAGTCCGGTAAATCCGGTATCGGGCTGCCGGTTTTTTGGCAGATGCTGGATGGCGTCAGAAAAATGCAAAGAACATGACACGGGACTAAGGGAAGTAGAACCAGGACATTTCACCAGCTGCAGCTGTTATGATGAAGTGAAAAAAAGAGCATCAGAAAAACTAAGGAATCAAGAGAAAGAAGAGGTGAAAAATGGAAAAGAGTCAGTCAGATAATCGTATTACTATTTGGAATACAACGTTTGTTCACGCTTTCGTAACGAACCTGGTATTACATCTGGCCATTTATATGATGAATACACTGAGCGCTACTTATGCGGATTATCTCGGGGCAACATCCGTAATTGTCGGGTTGATCTCCGGTATGTTTGCGGCGACTGCGCTGATATTCAAGATGATCTCGGCCCCGGCGATAGATACTTTTAACCGTAAGCATGTATTGATGGGTTCTATTGGTATCCTGCTTCTTTCCTACATAGGGTATACGTTCTCTTATAACATGCCGATGCTGATTATCTCCAGACTGCTTACCGGAGTAGGGATGGCATTTACCAGTACCTGCTGTCTGACGGTTGCTTCGGATTCTCTGCCGGTGGAAAAGATGGCGTCAGGAATCGGGTACTTTACGCTGGGGACCGCCTTGTCCCAGGCGCTTGCTCCATATGCGGGATTACGCGCGGTAGAAAAGATTGGATATAACAAGACTTTCGCAGTGCTTGCAGTTTTAATGGTCTTTACGATATTTTATGTCTCTACGATGAAAATAGAGTTCACCAAAACAAAGAAATTCAAGATTACATTGAGCGGTATTATTGCAAAACAGGCGGTTCCAGGGGCAGTATTGTTGTTTTTTCTTAATATGACATTTAGTACGGTGAATTCGTTTCTGGTTCTGTTTGCGGTGTCGCAGGGGGTGGAACAGAGCCGTATAGGGATTTATTTTACGGTTTATGCCGTCACAATGCTTGTATCAAGGCCATTGATTGGAACTCTTGCTGATAAGATCGGAACAGTCAGGACAATCATACCATCCATGCTTGCTTTTGCTGCATCCTTTATATTAATCAGCATGGCCGACAGCCTTCCGGCGTTTCTGGCGGCTGCGTTTGTCTCGGCATTCGGGTATGGCGGCTGCTTTCCTACGATACAGGCGGTCTGTATGAAAAGCGTGCCAAAAGAGCGCAGGGGGGCGGCGAGCTGTACAGCCTATGTAGGGACGGATCTGTCCCATCTGATCGGGCCGGTCCTTGCAGGCGCGGTCGTGGACTATACGGGCGGATATGTTGCCATGTGGCGGGTGATGCTGCTTCCAATCGGCGTGGCAATTGTCTTGTCTTTGGTCATGAGAGGCGTAATTGAACATGCAGGAGAAGAGCTGAAGGAGGAAGGACGTTGAACCGAAAATTTTACTATAAGAACATAGAACTCTGGGAAGAGGCATCATGGCAGGAACGGCAAAGTCCGATTGCCGGGGTAGTGGAAGCCATAGGGGTGAATAAGCCGATTGCAGAGGGGATTGATGTGCCGGAGAACCTGATGGTTACGGGAAGGCCCCAGGAACACCCGGATTACCGGCAGAAAACGGGAAGTATAGAACCGGGATGGGCGCTTTATGAACTGGAGCGAAGAGGGTTTCATTATGAATCGAAAGAAATCGGGGGAACCCGGTGGATTACAGTTTTCCCGGAAGGGGAAGAAAAAAGAAAAGGTGAAAAATATCCGGTTCTTGCTGTATTTGTCAGAGAATATTGGCGGGACAGCTATTGGTCTATGCGCCTGCTGACGGAATATAGAGAGTATCTGAGAAGAGCTAAGGAGGATCGGTGGGGATTGATTTTTGTTGTTACACAAGAGCCCTGCACGAACCGGATCTATACCAGTATTTTTCAGGAAGCCATCACGATGTATCCCTTTGACCTGGAACAGGTCTGGCTGGACATATCGCCGTTGGCAGAGAAGGGAATCCGGTTGTCAGACATTCCTGGTTTTCGCTATATTGGCGAAAATGGTATGAGAGTGAATCCGGATGAGTATGTAGTAAGGAAATTGGGAATTCCGGTGCTTGATATATCCCGGCGGTGGTCTGAATGGGACAGCCTGAACCGGGGGATGGTGATGCACTCGCTGATGAATGATGGGTTTGAACCCAATCGGCTGATTCATAGTCACTCTGGAAAGAGGATGATGGAGGGTATTGTTCTGGAATATCAGTTTGGCAGTGTGTCAGAACCAAAGCTTGGCGAATATTGGAAGAATCTGGGCGTGTGTATGGAGATTCATGAGATAAAGGGCGAGCGGTGGATAAGCCTTTCCCCGGCAGACTCTGAGGCCAGTCTTCCGGTAATAGCAGTATTTGCCGAGGTAAACGCGTCAAATGACCATGCACCGGTAACAGCGTTTGCCACGTTTTATGAGTATACAAGGCTGGTGATGGAAGGGGAAGCAATACTTACGTTCTTTGCTCTGGAAGATCCGGACAGTAATGAACTCTACTGTGATATTTTAGAAGAAGTATCCGAGAAGTATCCGGCAGATATGGACCGGGTCTATGTAACCGGGCATTCCCATAATGCACATTTTGCATTTTCTTTTGCAAAACGGCATCCCGAGCTGGTGGCGGCAGCTGCGACGGCGGGTATTCCCTGCAGCCTGATGGATTATGCAGGATGCGGAATCCGTAATTTTTCCGTAGAGGATGACGAGGTGGAAGAACTTGCATGTTTCGATCTTCCGGTAATTAATATAAACGGATGCTGCGAGGGATTGAACCTGTTCCCTGTCATTGATGAGAATTACAGCCTTCAGAATGAGTTTGTCTGGTCTGTTACTGATTTTAGAACGAGGGCGCGGTATTGGCAGAGGCGGCTGAGGGCGTCCCGGTGTCCGGTCCGGTCATTGGAAGAGATTGCGGCTGCATCTGCCTGCAGTGATAAAGCAACCAGAATTCTTGGTATTCCAAATGACAGATGCTATACGGTATATGCGGATGGATATGAGCACTATATCGCGGATATCAAGAACATTGAGGGCAAATACCATCTGCGGATTGCCGGGATAGAGGATATGATACATATGACGACGCCGTTCATGCAGGATCTTGCGTGGAATTTTATGAGGCAGTTTGCAAGGAACAGGGAGACTTTGCAAATATATGAACTGGTATAGGAAGAGAGAGGTGAAGTATGGCAGCAGATAAGTTGAATTTTTTCAGTCACGAGAAAATATCGGATCGGTTATATATCGTAACAGAAGGGTATTCCATGGTCCATCGTTTTACGGTAGGAGTCGTAGCCGGCGACCAGAAAATACTGGTGATTGATACCGGTATGGGGCTTGGAGGAAATATCCGCGCATATATTGAGAGCTTTATTGGAAATGAGAAGCCCATGATCTGTGCGTGTACCCATTGCCATTCGGACCACGTGGGCGGAGCGGTGCTTTTTGATGAGGCATACTTAAGCAGGCTGGACTGGGAGGATGAAAGGACATATGCCTATACGTTCAATTATGAGCAGCGGCTTTCGGATGCGTCGGCGTTCGCCTTGGAATGTCCGGAAGTGATAGAGTATCTTTCACGGAACGGAAAGAAAGAGATAGAATGTAAGTTTCAGGATGTAAGAGACGGAGATATATTCGACCTGGGCGGGGTAAAGATAGAGGCGGTTGCAGTTTACGGCCACACGCCGGGATCCATGGTATATGTAAACCGGGCAGAGGGATATGCTTTTACAGGAGATTCTGTGAACACGGATGTGCACCTGGAAGGATTAGACAGAAGCGGACTTGCCAGATACAGGGATGCAGTGAAACGGCTGGTAAACTTGATTGGAAAAAATGCAACGCTTTATCCGACGCACCTGCCGCTGGCCATGGAGACTTCGGTAGCGGAGAATCTTGTGATTTGCTGTGAGGAGCTCTTAAACGGAGATAATAACGGAGACCCTCCGGCCGAAAGGATATTTCCGGACCGCAAAAACCAGAAACATCTGCGCATCCATTATGTACATAATGCAGGTATCGCTTATGATGCAAAAAAACTGGAGCTGCCGTATATATTTGAGCATTTATGCTTCTATAGTTATGAGAAATACAGCGACCGGTTATATATAATTACAGAGAATTACTCTATGGTGCACCGTTTCACAATTGGCGTACTTGTAGGCGGGAAAGCGGTGGCGGTAATTGATTCCGGGCTTGCAATGAACACGGAGCTTCGTCAATATGTTTCGGATATGATTGGAGAGGAACATGCCAGGAAGCCCATGATCTGTCTGTGCACACATGGTGCAATCGATCATGCCGGCGGTGCTGCGCTGTTTGATACCGCATATGTGAATGAAAGAGACATTCCTATGCTGCCGCGTGTCAGTCAGGAGGAAACTCGTGTCAGCGATCTGGGAGCATTTGCCCTGGATAATAACGAAGTGATTGAATATGGCAGGGTACACAGATTGGATAATCATGGAATGAAGTTTGAGAATGTGGATGAAAATATCTGGTTTGATCTGGGAGACATTACTGTCCGGCCAATCCGTACGCCGGGACATACGATGGGACATCTGTGCTATGAATGCCGGGAAGAAAACGTGGTGTTTGTGGGGGATTGTATAAATGCGGATGTGCATCTTAAGCGGTTAAACTCTGAAGATATGAGACTTTGCGGAAAGTGGGTGGAGAGATTTATCGCGGTAGTGGATAAAGACGTCAGGCTGTTTGCGGGGCATTTGAACCGCCCGCATAAGATCCGGGCGGCAGAAAATATCGCAGGCGCCTGCAGGGAGATTGCGGATGGGAAAAAGGCCGGGGATCCGCCGGGAGAAGCTATTTTCCCGGATCAGAACAGGAAAAGGAATATGAGGATGCACTATGTAGGAAATTCCTGCGTAGTATACAATAATTGCTGTGACTGTACGCCGGTATTTCCTGAGATGGAAGCATACCCGGAAGAACCGGAGACAATGATTAGTTTTTGACAAAAACATATAGAAAAGGAGAGGGCGATATGCTGAATCAGAAATATTATGCGGATTCTATTTTTAAGATCAGGAGAAAAAAGTGGGTAGATGAACCGGGGGAAGCGGCATGGGCATGGGAGAAGGACATGCTGGAACATGATAAAACATTAAGAGTGTACGCTTGTAATCCCTTTGCAGGTGTATTCCGGTTCCGCGAGAATCTGTATGGGCTTTATTGTGAAAATGCGGACGGCCTGGGCAATGTATGGATGTTCCTGATTGAGGGACCAAAAAGGGGACTTCTGATAGATACAGGATATGGGGTAGGAGATACGAAGGCGCTGGTGGATGAATTGCTGGGGGGAAAGCCCTGTATTGTGGCGAATACGCACTGTGGAATCGATCATACGCTTGGAAACTGCAGATTTGACGAGGTGCATTGTTTCCCGGGGGAAGCCGCGAAGCTTCGCACGCATAATGAGCATATCTGGGATTATCTCTTTGATGAGGACGGAGAGGCAATCTGGATGGATATTACCAGAGAAGATCTTCCTCGGTGGAAACCATACCGCATCGTAGAGTGCGAAGACGGCCATGTGTTTGACCTGGGTGAGGGATATGAGGTAGAGATGTTATGGGTTCCCGGCCATGCAGAAGGACATGCGAATTTCCTGGACAGGCAGAATCGGATTCTTTTTACCGGAGATAATATTACCAGTAATTACGGAGCGAATGGGATGGTGGACAGACCAAATCCCAAGCCGGTCTATGGCGGGAAACATTGTAATTATAAAAGCTATAGAGAGGGGCTTGCCAAAATCATGGAACGATATGATAAGTTTGACAGGATTTTCCCGCAGCATCATCAGGTGGACTTTGACAAGTCAATATTGAAAGGATGCGTCAAGGCAGTAGATGAGATTCTTGAGAATCCGGAAAACTATGACGGTGAATACAGCTTTATCAATAAGGAAAATCATCTGGAATCCTATAAGCTGAAAAATATAGAGGGATTTATTGGAAAGTATGCTTATAATATCTGAGCGGCGGGAGAAAATATCATGATTTATGAGAGATTTACGTATCATTGGAATAATCCGGCCTTTTCAGAAGAGGCAAAGATGTACTAGAGGAGGGCGCATATGCAATATACATATCTTGGGCGTACGGGTATGAAGGTCAGCAGGCTCTGCCTGGGGACAATGAATTTCGGTATGAATACAGACGAGAAGGAGGCATTCCGCATCATGGATATGGCGTTAGATGCGGGAATTAATTTCTTCGATACTGCGAATATGTATGGTTCGCTGGGGGACAAAGGAAGAGCAGGCTGGACGGAAGAGATTATAGGCCGCTGGTTCAGGCAGGGCGGCGGACGCAGGGAAAAGGTGGTTCTGGCAACAAAGGTTTTTGCTGATATGCATGATCCTGACGATGGACCGAATGGTGGGGAAGGATTATCGGCATATAAGATCCGGCGGCACCTGGAAGCATCTTTGAAGAGGCTTGGGACAGATCATGTGGAAATCTGTTATATGCATGGGTATGAGCCGCATGCTCCATGGGAAGAACTGTTTAGTGCTTTTCATAATTTTGCCAGGCAGGGGAAAGTAGATTATCTGGGGTGTGATAATTTCGCGGCGAGACAGATATGCTCTGCGCAGGAATATGCAAGGAAAACGAACCAGCTTGGTATTGTGGTCAGTGAACACAGATACAATCTGCTGTCCAGACTGCCGGAGATAGAATTGAATCCCGTCTGCAAGGAACAGGGGATAGGAATTGTTGTCTGGAGCCCGTTACAGATGGGGCTGCTAAGCGGAAGTTATAAAAAGGAGTTGATGCCGGATCAGCGGTCTAAGAAATTTTATGGGAAGATAGAGGAAAGTAAATTGGAGCAGTTAAAAGAATTTACCGCTCTGTGCAATGAGACTGGAGAAAAAGAGGCCATCGTTGCGACGGCATGGATCTTACAGAGAGAAGGAATCACGGCAGTCAATATAGGTCCAAGAACCGTCTCTCACATGGATTTACTGCAGGCTGCAGAGCTTAAGCCTTCTCAGGAAATCCTGAGGAGATTGGATGAGATATTCCCGGGATACGGAGAGGCTCCGTTTATTTATAGCATTCTCTAGTGCTCCATCCAGTCAGAAATCGAAGTACTGGGCTGGTTCGTGCCAGTGCTAGGCAAAATTTCGACGGCGATGTGGGCGCATCGACTAGGAATTTTAACGACGCAATGGTGCGAACCAGACAGTTCAGGACTTCGATTTCTGGCCGGATGGAGCACTAGTAATGGGGCATCGGGAAATGGAATATTTCCTGATGCCCGCTATATGGGATCAACCTTTTTTTACCTTGGCCTGTTTCTGGAAGAAAGAGATTCCGTAACAGCGAACCTGTGTATATCCATACAGCCCTTCTGCATATCTTTCCGTAACAATCTGCACGATTGCCTTATCACAGTCCGTATCCATATCGGACTCCTTTTTTGATTTCTTGGCTTCGATGATGATTGCCCGGCGGTTACGCTTATCTTTGAGCAGTATATCCGGTCTTCCTAGTCCTTTTTCTTTATTAGATTCGACATTATATCCGCGTCCAGTGAAGATTCCGGCAAGGAATGCATGATAATAGTCCTCGTGGTAATCGTTATAACTGATCGTGCACCACAAAAGATCCGATATGAGCCGGGATGCTTCTGCCTCATCACCTTCCCAAAATGCATGGATTAGGTTATGGATCTTCGCTGTGTCTGCTGTACTCTTAAAATATATGATTACTGTGTCTTCAAATATGGATGCAATCTCTTTGTTAGGGATTTTAAGGGAAACAGTTTCACCTTCCAAATACATAGCCGTCATACCATTCCTTTATGACGGCAGCTTTATCCTGCCGGTCCGCCGCGGTTAATATCGCCGCTACTTCATCCTCTGAGAAACCAAAGTATCCGGAGAAATCTTCGTCTAATACAGAATATGAGGCAAAGTTATTCGCGCCGGTGAATATGCTCTCTTTTGCGATACGAAGGCATCCGGTAATCACGGCGAATTCCAGAAATTCGTTATCTTTTAACGCACAACTCATAATACCCTTGATGATATCAAGCATAGAAGCATAATATTTATTCGTCTTGGTATTCTTTTCGCTTGCCTTTGCCAGAGGAACATCATATTCATCAATCAGGAGAATTACTTTTTTCCCGTAAACAGCATGCATCATTCGCATTACAGTTTTGAGCGAGTTCTGCACCTCCGCATCGGATGCTGTGTTGAACATTAATCTATCAAAAATCTGTACATCGGCAGGATTAACGGCAGGTTCTTCGGCTAAGCCGGGTACTGATTTGCACACATCAGCAATAGTATTTTTTAATTTATCATAGGCGACAGCAAACTCATCTGCTTCGGCATCCTTAAAGGAAATAAAAAGCACGGGATATTGGTTCATCCATTTCTCTGTTTTATCGACATAGTAGTTATTGGATTTACGCAAAGCTTCAAAGTCTGATTTGCCTACGCCAACCTTAAATGTCATGCCAGTCCTCCTTTCTGCTAATGGGAACAGGATTCTTATCTGTATACACTTTAGCATAGAATGCCCGGGATATCAATTTAAACTCAAGTAAATGTAAAAAGGTGAAGATGAAGTGTACTTCATGTGTTGTGAATCGTGTGGTTTGATATTATAATGATAGAATATGTAATTAAAGAATACAGGAGGGTGCGATTATGGAAAGATGTTACCGCAAGGATTACCCGAGACCTCAGTTTGTACGGAACAACTGGGAGAACCTGAACGGTATCTGGGATTTCAGGTTTGATGATGAGGATGCAGGGGAGCGCGAAAGCTGGTACGAGGATTTCCCGGGGACGATGAAGATCCGGGTGCCATTTACCTATGAGACGAAGGCAAGTGGGATTCAGGATGAGCGCAGCCATAACTATATCTGGTATGGCAGGAAGTTTCAGGTGGATGCAGAGCTTCTTGAGAAGAATGACTATATCCTGCATTTTGAGGGGAGCGATTTCCTGACGAAGGTGTGGGTGAACGGGCAGTATGCGGGAAGCCACAGGGGAGGTTATGCCAGGTTTTCCTTTGTTATCACAGAACTGTTGAGGGACGGCGAGAACGAGCTGGTGGTCCGGGTGGAGGATTCCTTCGATATGCAGATGCCGCGGGGGAAGCAGCGGTGGATCGGTAAGAACTATGGATGCTGGTATGTGCAGACGACGGGAATCTGGAAGACTGTCTGGGCGGAATATGCGCCGAAGGTCCGGTTTCTTGACGTGAAGATGACGCCGGATCTTGAGGAGGAGGCGCTTAGGCTGGAACTTAACGTACGCATGCCGGCGGGCAGGCCAATCTGGGGGCAAGGAAAAACCGGGGATCAGGATAAGTGTGAGGGACGAGGAGAAGCCGGGAGCCAGGATAAGAGCGAGAGACAAGGGGAAGTGGAAGAGCGAAGAGCGTTCGGAAGAGATAAGGAAGACGAAGGCAGGAAGCAGGACGGCGGGATGATGGCAGAGATAACAGTTTCCTTTGAGGGGACATTCATCAATCGTACTGTCGTAGCCGTGACATCAGGGCATGTGCGGACGCAGATTGATATGTTTGTGCAGAAGCCCGATGACTTCGAATGGGGAATCAAGACCTGGAGTCCCGGGGAGCCGAACCTGTATGATATCCGGTTCCGGTTACTGGAGTCCGGAGGGACGGTGGATGAAGTGGATTCTTATTTTGCCATGCGTAAGATCCGGATAGACGGGCCGAATGTGCTGCTGAATGGGCGCCCGTTATACCAGCGGCTGATTCTGGATCAGGGATACTGGAAGGACTCCGGTCTTACGCCTCCCTGTGAGGATGCGCTGGTGGAGGATATTGATAAGATCCTGGCGCTGGGATATAACGGAGTGAGAAAGCATCAGAAGACGGAGGATGAGAGATTCCTCTACTGGTGTGATGTGAAGGGCGTGCTGGTATGGAGCGAGATGGCTTCGGCTTATCGGTACAGTGGCGATGCGGCGGCGGAATTTACGCAGGAATGGATGGAGATCGTGAAGCAGAATTACAACCATCCCTGTATCATTGTCTGGACGCCTTTCAATGAATCCTGGGGAATTACTCAGGTGAAGACGAGATCCGCAGAACAGCATTTTACGGAAGCGATCTATCATCTGACCAAGAGTGTGGACCAGTATCGGCCGGTTATTGCCAATGACGGATGGGAGCATACGGTTTCGGATATCATAACCCTCCATGATTATGAAGAGTCGGGTGAGACGCTTCTTAAAAGGTATGCGGACTATAAGGATGAGATTCTGGCGAACCGAGTGTATCACTGCAGCAGCAGGCCGGCCTTTGCAGATGGGTACGGGTATCATGGACAGCCGGTTATTATCAGTGAATTCGGAGGGATTGCATTTGACAATAATGATGATGGCTGGGGCTATGGGAACAAGGTAGAGTCCGGGGAGGATTTTATACGACGGTTTGATGAGATCACTACAGCGGTGAAACAGATTCCCTATGTGTGCGGATATTGCTATACGCAGGTTTCGGATGTACAGCAGGAGATGAACGGGCTGTTAGATGAGGAGCGGAATTTTAAGGTGGATCCGGAGGCAATCAGGGAGATCAACGAAAGGGAGGTCGGTTACTGGAGATCGAATATGTGATGGGATGAAACGGAAAGCTGAAAACACTATGAAAGTTATCCGTCAATGTCAATACAAAAGCGATGGAGTGTCGCAGAGTGATATTTTGCAACACTTCTGTCGCTAAACCCATTTTTTTCGTTTTGGTAGAAATTCAACAGTTGCGGCTTGTCCTCGCATTCAAGAAAAACAACACCTTTTTTGCGTTTTGAATTAGACAGGCTTGCGTCTCCTATCTCGACGGCCTTATGTGCCAATGTAAAAATTGCGGCTATGTAGTTATCTTCATTTATTGCTAAATAGGTAACGGATAACTTTTTCCTTGCAAAGTCATATGCGTTTGTCCTCACGAACTGCTGTATCTCTTCATTCTTCGGACAACAAAAATCGGAGAGAAGTTCTTTTAGATTCGACTCTCCGATTGCCTTGGCCATATCCAAAATATTGAATACCTTATATTCGGTCATTATCTGGGAAACCTCTTTCTCATAAATTCTTTAATTTCATTTATATCTGTCACCGGTGGATTAACTGGTATCGACGGCTTTCTCTTTGGTTTGTTTCCGGATGCTTCAAGAGCATCAATAAAAGCCTCGGCTTTCTTCGGGTCATCAATCCTGATTTTTGCAAAAATGCTTGATGTAGCCATAAATGGGCATCTCCTTCTACTATTTTCTTTTAGTATATGCTGACAATCTACAGGACCATACTTTAGTTGCACTTTACTGTAAGTTTTGAAAACGGTCAATAACCCAAATAAATGAAATGGGGCTTACCTTAGCAAAAATAAAGGTAAGACTTTACAATCCTACAGTTTTTATACGAATATCTTTTTTGTAAAATTGTAAAATTATGTAATTTCTCTTCTTTTATAAAGATAAACGGGTAGAGGATAAAAAGATTGACAATTAATTATCAGAAAATTATGTTGATGATTTTACAGGATGTATGGCAGGGAACTGGTATTTTTTTGGGCGAAATTGCAAAAATAGAATAGAGAGCAGGGTATGAACTGTAGAAATGACAAGAATACAAAAAGGATAGATAAGTACATTTGCCCAATAAAAATGTATAATACCCCTATAAAATAACAAATATACACAAAGGAGGATGTAATTATGAAAAGAAAACGGAGAATGTTGTCGGGATTGTTGATTGTGACAATGTTGCTGGCGGCATGTACGCCAAGTTCAAGCAGTGACGGAACCGCGCCGAAAGAGGACGCTGCAAAAGAAGAAAAGACAGATACGTCCGGCGGCGGGCAGATTGAACTGAACTTCTGGGATCTGAGGACAGAAGGTACGGGAGCGGAGATGATCGATACACTGATTGCGAATTTCGAGAAGGAGAATCCGGACATCAAGGTGAAGCGTACGGCTTTTAAGGTGGATGATCTGAGAAATACGATCAAGCCGGCGATCAACAGCGGCGAAGGGCCGGATGTGTTCAGTTACGACGCCGGGGCCGGGTATCTTGGGGTACTGGCGAAAGCGGGGCTTGCGCTGGATCTGACAAAATACAGGGAAGAGTATAACTGGGACGACAGATTCCATGACTGGGCGATCGAGAAGACGGTGTATGACGATGGATTCTACGGGATTGCCAATGAGCTTGAGATGCTGGGAGTCTTCTATAATAAGAAAATGTTCGCGGATAATAATGTGGAGATCCCAACGACCTACGAGGAATTCCTGTCTGTGTGCAAGACCTTTAAGGACAAAGGAATCACGCCGCTGATTATGGATGATAAGGAGCAGTGGCCGGGCTTCCATTATGAGTCAATCTGGCTCAACAGCTTTGTGGGAGCGGATAAGGTAAAGCAGGCGATCGCCGGGGAGATTCCATGGACAACGGATGGATTCGGGAATGCGCTGGACGAGCTTTATAAAGTATTCGAAGCAGGATATGCTTCTGAGAAGCCGTTAAGTCTTGCATATGAGGATGCGAACAAGGCGTTCTATGCAGACGGCGGGGCGATGCGTGTCACAGGGACCTGGCAGGTAGGTGCATTTGCGGAGAAAATGGGTGAAAATGTAGGATTCTTCTATCTTCCGCCGGCATCGGATGATGTAGATAACTGTCCGCCGGGAGGCCTTGGGGAAGCGGTCGTGGTTAATTCCAAGACCAAATACGAAGAAGCGGCTGTAAAATTCGTAGATTATATCTTCCAGATGGACAACATGGAATACTGGTACGAGGCCGGACTGATTCCGTCTGTCAAGGATGTGGATTACAGTTCTTATGAGATCAGCGAGCTGTTCCAGGATGTGGTAGACGAGATCAACAGTTCTGAGAACCTTGGAGAGAATATTGACGTAATCATGCCGCCCAAGGTGAACGACGTAACGAAGAACTTCGTACAGCAGCTGATCGCAGGTAAGATTGACGGGGCAAACTGTATGGAGCAGAAACAGAAAGCATTTGAAGAGGAGATTGAAGCCGGGAATTATTCCGTAGAGTAATCCCTTGCCAGAGTAGTACTTTGGCAGTTATGTGGTTAAAAAGATGAAACCCTGACTGCGGCAGCAGCATTGCGTAATTAAGCAGACTGTCCGAAAGCTTAATCCCATAATCTGTGCCGCCCGTCTTGCGGGATAATCTGTCTCAAAATCAGGTAATGAAACCTGTGGTAAGGGATGGTTTTGAAACAGATTTCCCGTAAACGGGAATGCATAATCTGAGGGAAGCAGTTCCGGGCGGGTTGTATCGGACGAATGTCGTATCAGGGCGCAATAGAAAGGGGGAGGTTATTTGGGCGGAAAGAACAAGGTAAAAAACTGGGTGGAATGCTTTGCCTTTGCGCTGCCGGCGATATTTTTCTACTGCCTGTTCCTGGTGGTGCCGATCCTGTCTACGGTCAAGATCAGTTTCCACGAATGGAACGGCGCCGCGCCTTATATGAAATGGGTGGGACTTGACAATTACAGACGTGTCCTTCATGATCCGATTTTTTACAAGGCGCTGGGCAATAATATAATCTGGATCCTGTTTACAATCTTTATTCCAGTTTTGCTGGGGTTGATATTCGCGATTATTCTTACCCAGAGATTCGTGAAGGGAAAATTCCTGTACAGGCTTACTTATTTCATGCCGAATGTGGTATCGCTGGTTGCGGTAGGTATCGTGTGGGGATGGATCTACAATCCGGAATTCGGCGTGATGGGCAAGATGTTCCGGGCGCTTGGACTTAACAGTCTGGCGGAGATTGATTATCTGGGGGACGAGAAGCTGGTCATCTGGTTTCTGCTGATCGCGGGGAGCTGGACCTGCTATGGATTCAATATGGTGGTATTCCTGGCGGGACTGCAGGGGATTGATTCGACTTATCTGGAGGTCGCCAGACTGGAAGGCGCGAATCCGGTGCAGAAGTTCTTTTATGTGATCGTCCCGCTGCTGAAGGGAACGATTGTGATGCTGGTCTCCAATTCACTGATCGGGTCCTTTAAGGTGTTTGACCTGATCTATGTTATGACCAAGGGAGGTCCATACCATTCTTCGGAGGTAATCGCGACCTATATGTATAATTCTGCTTTCGGGATGAATGAGTATGGTTATGGTTCTTCGCTGGCTGTTATACTTGCGGTAATCATCGCTGTATGTGCGGGAGTCTTCATGAAACTTACGGATAAGGACAACACCTGACGGGAGGAAAAGAGTATGAATAAGATGAAAAAATATATCAGTTCGGTGATGATTCACGGGATTTTGATTCTGTTCGTGTTCATCTCCATTCTTCCGATCTTCTGGATGTGGCTGGCTGCCATAAAGCCCTTCGATCCTTCGGTCAACGATCCTTTTGCGTTTCCTACGGCGTTTACGCTGGAATACATCAAGGAGGCGTGGACCACAGGACGTATGGGAATCTACATGAAGAACAGCATTATGGTAGCGGCGCCGCGTGTGGCGGTGGTCCTGCTGCTTGCATCCCTTGCAGGGTATGCCTTTGGCAAGCTTAAGTGGAAGGGGAGAGACCTGGTGTTCAAGTTCCTGCTTCTGGGGATGATGATTCCCATCAACGCCATGATCATTCCTCTGTATTATAATGTCCAGCGGCTGGGCATGATCAATTCGCTCCAGGCGATGATCCTGCCTTATTTCGGGCTGTCCATGCCCTTTGCCTGCTTTATGATGCGCTCCTTCTTCCGGGAACTGCCGGATGAGCTGGTGGAATCGGCCACGATTGACGGTGCGGGGAAGCTTAAGACATGGCTGTATGTGATGGTGCCCCTTACGAAGCCGGCGCTTACGACTCTTCTGATCTTCGAATTCATGTGGTCGTGGAACGATTATCTGCTCCCGATGCTGATGGTCTATGACGATAAGTTCAGGACGCTTCCGCTGGGGCTTATGTATTTCCAGGGGGAATATACGATGAACACATCCCTGATCGCGGCAGGCGTTACGATCTGTACGATACCGATACTGATCGTATACAGTATCTTCCAGAGAAGCTTCGTGGAAGGGATTACGGCGGGAGCTGTGAAGGGGTAGCGCGCAGAGGGGAGAATATACCGCTTTGCGGCTGCGGCAGGTGTGACAGGTTTCGAGTTCCGGTGCAGATAGAGAACACGAAAAGGAGTTGCGGCAGGTGTGATATGCATGGGAGGCTTCACCGGCTGTGAGCGGCATAGCAGGTGACAGTTTTTAAGGAGAATAAAACAGAGAAAAAGATATGGGATAGGAATCGTGATATGAATCTGGAATAAGAATTAAGAGGAGATTTGGGAAAATGAGTATAAAAGCAGCAGTATTAGGAGCAGGCGGTATGGGAAAGGGACATACCAGGAGACTTATAGATGCAGGCGCGAAGGTTGTGTGCGTATGTGACAGGAGCAGGGAGGCCAGGACACGGTATCTGGATGAGTTTGGGGATGAGGATATCAGGGGGTATGAAGATTTTGACGAGATGCTAGATAAGGAAGAGTTTGAGGCGTTATTCATCTGTATCCCGCCCTTCGCGCAGAATGGACAGTTTGAAAAGGCGGCAGGAAGGGGAATCCATATATTTATAGAGAAGCCGATCGCCCTCACCACGGCGGTGGGAAGAAATATGGTGTGTGCCGCGCAGGAAAACCGGATTACCACACGGGTAGGATTTCATATGCGTCAGGGAATCGCAGTAAAGAAACTGAAGAAGATGATTGCAGACGGGCAGACAGGGAAACCGGTATTGTTCCATGGACATTATTCCTGCAATTCCTTACATACGCCGTGGTGGATCAATGTGGATCTGTGCGGCGGGCAGATCTTCGAGCAGGCAATCCATGTGTATGACATGTGCCGGAACCTGATGGGGGATCCGAAGAATGTATCCGGGATTATGAATAATCTGTGCCATAACGGAGTAAATGGATATACCGTAGAGGATGTAAGCGCGTCTGTCGCGGGATTTACCAACGGGGCGGTGGCTTCGATCACTGCCAACAACTGTGAGATCCCGGGTCTCTGGGTGGGGAGCTTTAAGGCGGTCTATGAGAAGGTGACTGTAGATTTTAAGGATCAGAATCATGCGGTATTTACCTATACGGATGTGGAGCCGGTGGAAAATGAGGCCATAGATTCAGATGCAGATCCGTACGTGGATGAGGTGGAGGAATTTCTTCAATGCATTCAGGACGGGCGTGATACATCCTGCAATATTGTGGAAGGCTATAAGAGCCTGTGCTACGTAGAGAGTGTGGTAAGGTCGGCAAGGATGGACGGCGTGAAGGTTCCGGTTGTCAGTATAATCTAGTACTCCGTCCGGCCAGAAATTGAACAATAAATGAAAAAGGAGAGGATGAAATATGAAGCAATTATTGTTGGGAAGAGAGGGAAGACCGGTTCTGGAGGAATATACAGACGGTCCGGTGCCGGAGGGATATGTAAGGGTCCGGTGTGATTATGGAGCGCCGAAGCATGGTACGGAGTGGCACGGAACCGGGAAGGATCCGTTCGCGGCATGCTATTACGATGAAGAGACACACATTTTCCGTAAGAGAGAGAAGGAACTGGTGAATGGGGGGAAGTCAGGTCTGGGAAATATGTTTGTCGGGGAGATTGTTGAACTGGGCGCAGGTGTGGAGAGTCTTCAGACCGGGCAGAGAGTGGCAGGATATGGGAACCTTAAGAATACACACACGGTAAAGGCTGAAGATGTGCTGGTAATGCCGGAGCGTATGAGCTGGCAGGAAGCGGTCTGCTACGATCCGCTGCAGTTTGCCATCGGAGGGCTCAGGGACGGCCATGTGCGCGTCGGCGACCGGGTGCTGATATCGGGGCTTGGAGCCATCGGGCTTATGGCGGCTCAGGCGGCAAAGCTTGCGGGGGCTTCTTTCGTGGCGGTCAGCGATCCCATTGAGAGAAGGCGCAAAGCGGCGCTTGAGAATGGAGCGGATATTGCGTTCGACCCGGTGAAGGAGGACTTAGGGCTGATACTTCGGGATATGACCGGAGGAATGGGCGTGGATGTGGTGATTGAGACCAGCGGCAGCTATCAGGCTGTGGAGCAGGGGATCCGTGCAGTGGCGTACGGCGGGAATTTTGCCATGGTCGGCTGGCTTAGCGAGTGCCGCGTCCCGATCAACCTGGGAAGAGAAGGACACTTTAATCAGTGCCATTTCTATTTCTCAAGAGCCTGCAGCGAGCCGAATAATGATTATCCACGCTGGAGCTTCGACAGGATCTGTGAGACGGCCTGGAAGATGCTGTGCGAAGGGCGCTTCCGGTGTGAGAATATCGTGGATCCAGTCGTAGAGTTTGCAACTTGCGACGAAAGTTATTATTATTACATAGCCGAGCATCCGGGGGAAAGTGTGAAGATGGGGGTTCGATTCTAAGCGCCGTCCGGTAAAGATGCAGGGTGCACATCTTGTGGAAAGCAGTTTCGGGACAGTCTGGCGCGGGTTACGAAGTTGACTGGAAGGAGCACGGACAGGAGGAGATCAGGTGGGAGAATGGTTGAAGCCGTTGATTCAGAGGGCATATCTGGAGATTGTTGAGTACGACTATCAGATTCGTACGGAGATGATTCAGACGAACAGGGAACTGCCGTATTGCGTTATGTCTTATCTGAAGAAGGGAGAGGCTCTGCTTCGGGTGCAGGGCCAGGAGTACTACTGTAAAAAGGGGGACGCCATTTTCCTGCCGCATCATGTACTGCATGATCATATCAAGACGTCCAAAGAGGAGGCGGTATTCCTCTGGTGGCATTTTAACTTCCGGACGGCTTATAACATGGATGTGTTAAGCCTCTTAAAGCTGCCTTACCGGGTACGCATGGAAAACAGTGCGGACTTTGAGAGAAGGTTTTTCAATTATATGGAGGCAATCCGCAACGAGAAGACAATCGCGGATATGATCTATAAGAATGCGAAAGCGCTGGAAGTGCTGTCGAGCCTGTTCGACAGCTTCCTGCATTCCGAGAAGACGCAGATGGCGCCGGATATCCCGGGGAATTTTATAGAGATCTTCAACGATATATCCGGGGAGCCAAGGGCGGATATCACATTGAAGAGGCTGGGGGAAAAATATCATATGAACCCGACTTATATATCCAATAAGTTCAAAGAGTACTTCGGAGTCTCGCCGATCGTCCTGCAGCGGAATATGCTGTTCGAGATGGCGAAGGATTATCTGGTGTCCTCAAGCATGAATATCAGCGAAATCGCGGACCGGTTAAGGTTCAGGGATCACGCGGTATTCACGCGTTTTTTCTCGGAGAGGGCGGGGATGTCTCCTACAAAATACAGGAATACAAGTTCATAGTTACACAAATGCTTCAATCAGCATTTGGATCAACTGTTCTTCGCCTTCCAGATGTCTGGCGGCGCCGCGCCATACCTTCGCTTCTACGACGAATTGCTCCCCAAGGTAATCTACGATCAGGTCGGTCCGCTCCCGGTTTCTGGTCTCTGCCTCCACATAGCAGTTTCCTATTCCGTTGATGATGGGTTTCAGGAACAGCATAAAATAGCGCCGGCCGTCGTCTTCATAAAATTGCTGTCCCCGATCGTCGTAAAGTGAGTCAAAATGTTATTTCAAAAATATTTCCATATGAATTATTTGCTTTTTGATACTGTGTGATTCGGATTACATTGGTTGCTATGATTGTTTTGCGATGCTCTGTACGCTGAGTTATTAGGATTACTTTGATTTGCATGATGATTTAATTGGCTTTGTGTATGCGTATGTCCACTGCATTTACTTTTACTCATAATTCTTCCTCCTGTGCTTGTAATTGTTCAAATTTCTTTGTATGAAATACAATAGCACAGAATTATATTTTTAACAATAATTTTTATAATGAAGTTGGTTATATTGGGGAATTGTCACGCAATTTCACGATTTAACCAACGCCAGCGCTTGTCCGTGTTACCGTCCACACGGTAGAAATGCTCATTTTATAAGGATCTCGAGGGATGTCGTCTGTTATTAACAAGTATTATGGGAAATGGCAAGGCACCAGGCGGTGTAATGCTTGTTTTCATATATTTTGTATAGTATAATCAAGGAAATGTATTAGATTTGGGGAAAGGGGTGCGTAACAGATGGGCATTTATCTCAATCCGCCGGCAGATGGCTTCAGGGCGATTCTGAAGAGAGGAATGTATATAGATAAGTCTGCGCTGATTGCTTATACGAACAGTGTGCTGGAGAGTGACCGGATGCTGACTTGCGTCAGCCGCCCAAGACGATTCGGGAAGTCATTTTCAGTCAGGATGCTTTGCGCATACTATTCCAGAGAAGCAGATTCGGAAGCTTTGTTTGCGGATCTTAAGATTACGCACGATAAGGACGGAAGATTCCGGGAATATCTGAATCAGTGTGACGTACTGTTCCTGGACATTACTTCTTTTATCTCAACGGCGGAAGACATTCGGGAGACAGTTCATGATATACAGAGAGATGTGATCGAAGAACTTAAGGAAGCATTTCCCGGCTGTATTCGGGAAGGTGTGAGAGCATTGTCTAAGGCACTCCTGCAGATACACGCCAGAACGGGAAAGAAGTTTTTCGTCATTATTGATGAGTGGGACGCGTTGTTTCGGGAGGCAAAGAATGATGAAGAGGTTCAGCGGGCGTACATTCAGCTGCTGCGGAGCTTGTTCAAGAGCGGACAGACGGCGCAGATCATCAGCGGGGCCTACATGACGGGAATCTTACCGGTTAAAAAGTATGGAACACAGTCGGCGCTGACGGATTTCTGTGAATTTACGATGCTGGAGCCGGGGCCGCTGGCAGAGCTTGCGGGTTTTACAGAAGGCGAAGTCAGAGCGTTATGCGCAGAGTATGGACTGGATTTTGAAGAGGCGCGCAGGTGGTATGACGGATATTATTTTGACAGGTGCAGCCATATCTATAATCCGAAGTCTATCATGGAAGCCGTGATTAATCACAGGTTCAGCAATTACTGGACACAGACGGAAACCTATGAATCGCTCAGGACTTATATTGATCTTAATTTTGACGGATTAAAGGATGCGCTTGTGGATATGCTTGGAGGAAGACATTTAAGGATTGATACCGGAACCTTCCAGAATGATATGACTTCGATGAAAAGTAAGGATGATGTGTTTACATTACTGGTCCATCTGGGCTATTTGGCGTATGACGGTGGGAAGGGAGAGGTCTTTATTCCTAATGAAGAAGTCCGGGAGGAATTTCTGAGGGCTGTGAAGAATGGACGCAGACAGGAACTTGCAAAAGCCGTCATGCGTTCAGACCGGATGCTGGATGCGACGCTTCGCATGGATGCCGATTTGGTTGCAGAGATATTGGAAGAGGTTCATGGAGAAAATACATCTCCTCAGAATTACAATAATGAACAGGCGCTTCGTTCAGTGGTTATCATGGCATATCTAAGCTGTATGGACCATTACAGGAGATTTGAAGAACTGGCAGGTGGGAAGGGATACTCGGATCTGTTGTTTGTACCAATGAGAGGATCGGATAAACCTGCGCTGCTTATTGAATTGAAATGGGATAAAAGTGCAGAGAGAGCGGTTATGCAGATTAAGGAGCGGGATTATGCAAAATTTGCCGGACGATTTGATTATGACGGGGCAATCCTGCTGATCGGTATCAATTATAACAGCAAGACGAAGAAGCATACCTGTAAGATAGAAGCGTATCAGGAACAATAAATGAAATTACTTTTATAAATATGTTTGTTGATTATTCTGGCGTAAACCACTATAATAGAAATAGAAAATAAAAGAGTTAAATAAAGAAGTAAAGAATAGAAGTCAGAGGGTTAAAGGATTTGAACAGAGTAGAAAGTGGGGAAGAAGATACATGGAGGCAATTATATTTGACGTAGACGGAACGTTGTGGGATTCGACAAAGGAGGTGGCAGTTTCCTGGAATCAGGCGATCCGGGAGCAGACGAACCTTAGCCGTGTCCTGACCGCAGACGAGCTTAAGAAGGAGTTCGGCAAGCCCCTTGAGGAGATTGCGGATGATTTGTTCCCGACGCTTACCAGAAAGGAGAAGGAGGAACTGGCGGTTCATCTGTATCAGTATGAGAATCGGTGGGTGGAGAGCGCGCCGTGCGTTCTGTATGAGAAGATGCCGGAGACGATACGCGCCCTGAGTGAGAGATACCGGCTGTTTATCGTCAGCAACTGCCAGTCCGGATATATAGAGGCGTTTCTTACGAATACGGGGCTTGGGGAGTGCATTACGGACTTCACCTGCCCGGGGGATACCGGGAAGCTGAAGGGAGATAATATCCGGATCATCATGGAGCGTAACGGGATTAAGGACGCGGTATATGTGGGAGATACCCAGGGCGACGCCGATGCGTGCCGTATGGCGGGGATACCGATGATATTTGCGGCTTATGGCTTCGGGGAAGTGAAAGGAGAGTATGTGACGATACACTCCTTTGACGAGCTGCTTGGGATTGATTATGACAAGCTGTAGTTTTCGCGTGGGAAGCCGGAGCTGGAGACGCAAGGAGATTGCGGCTTGTAGGGTGGAAGCCGGAAGGAGTGTCCGGCAGAATGGCAGAAGCCGGAGCTGGAGGCGCAGGGAGATTGCGACTTGTATGGCGGGAGCCAGAAGGAGTGTCCGGAAGAAGATTGAGGGGATGAGAGTATGGATGCAATACCGCCAGACTGCGCAGGAGAAACCGGCTGTGAAGAAATGAGATGGTGAAAGAAGGACAGGGAATGTAAGATGGGGACAGAGAAAATAGGCGTCAACGAGATTAAGACGAAGAACAGACAGATTATCTACAACTATATCAGGAAACAGGGATCGGTTTCCAAGCAGGAGATTGTGGTGGAGATGCAGTTAAGTCTGCCTACGGTGACGACGAATCTGGATTTCCTGAAGAAGCAGGGACTGATCGATACGTCCGGCAAGATCAAGAATACGGGCGGGCGGAATGCGACGGCATTTACCTATGTGAAGAACGCAAGGATGGCGATTGGCGTGGATATCACGGCGAACCACATCACGGCGGTGGCAGTGAATCTGTCGGGGGATATCGTCAGTATGGAGCGGCGGCGGATTGATTTTGACCTGGAGGACGACGCATATCTTCGGGAGATTGGGAAGACCGTGGAATGTGTGAAGAAGGATGCGGACATTGCGGATGAGAACCTGCTGGGGGTGGGGATATCGGTGCAGAGTCTGATCTCGGATGACGGGGATGAGATTACGTATGGTATGGCGCTGAATTTCGCGAAGAAGAGGCGGGAAGAGATTGCGGCGTATGTCCCGTATCGAAACAGACTGATTCATGATTCCTATGCGGCGGGATACCGGGAGACCTGGACCAACCGGGAGTTCCAGAATGCGTTCTACATCAGCCTGAGCAACAGTGTGGGCGGTTCCGTGATCATTGATGATGCGATCTATGAGGGGAATACGCACAAGGGCGGCGAGGTCGGCCACATGGCGGTGGTGCCTGAGGGCGGCGAGTTGTGTTACTGCGGGCGCCGGGGCTGTTTTGATACGGTGTGCAGAGCGGGACGGCTGACTGGTTATACGGACGGAAGTATAGAGGCGTTCTTCCGTCTGCTGGAAGAAGGAGATGAGACGGCGGGGCGGCTGTGGGATGAGTATCTGGATCATCTGACCATGGCAATCCATAATATCAGGATGCTGTTTGACGGGATGGTGATACTGGGCGGATATGTGGGAGCTTACGCCGGGAGATATATGGACGACATATGCCGGCGTGTGGATGAGAGGAATCCCTTTGGAGACCGGGCAAAGGATTATCTGGTGGAATGCCGGTATAAGGTGGAAGCGTCGGCGGCGGGGGCGGCATTATTCTATATAGATGAATTCTTGGAGAATATTTAGCCTAGAATAAGGGCTGTTGTAAGTTATAATTTTACGGCAGTTCTTTTTTTGCGTGTACGAGCGCAGGTATCTTTTTGTGCATGAAGTTATAGTGGAAATTTTCCACCTGTACGGTTGGAAATCCATTTCCAGTGCACAGGAAGTTGGGAGACGCCCTTCCTATAAGCAGACATTAAAGGGCGTTTTTATGCCTTAGCATGCAGAAAAGCTGCCAGTGGCAGGTTTTTTGTAGCGGAGGCGAAATCCACCCCTTACGGAGACTTAGACTCGAAGACATTCCTGAGAGTCTTAGTCGTAGTTAGGGGTTAGTTCGCCGGAGCGTTGCCCAGTCTGTGTTAGGAAGGGCGTCTCCCAACTTCCGTCCCTTGAACATCATTCCAACCGTACAGGTGGGAAATTCTCTTTTGTGCAATATAGCAAATTTCAGGGTATAAATATTGTCTATATTTTTTTCGATAATGAGATTGACAAAAAATTATCTTTCTTTTATTATATAAATAGGTTTTATAAAATGAATTTACATAATGAATTGTATGAAGGAGGAGAACCATGAATTATTTATTAGGAACGGACATCGGCACATCAGGAACAAAGACGATATTGATGGACACAGAAGGGAGACTGATCGCACAGGATCTTGAGGAATACGACGTCCTGACGCCGAAGCCTCTGTGGGCGGAGCAGTGGCCGGACGTATGGTACGAAGCAACGAAGGAATCCATCCGCAATACGGTGGAGAAGGCGAAAGAAGCCGGCGTTGCGGCAGAGGATATCAAGGGAATTGCAATCAGCGGACTGTACGGAGGTTCGGGGATCCCGCTTGATGGGGAGATGAAGCCGGTGCGTCCCTGTATGATCTGGATGGACAGAAGAGCCAAGGAAGAGACGGAATGGGTGCTTGAACAGATCGGGGAGGAGAAGCTTCTTGAGATTACCCACAATGGCGCGGATCCGTATTACGGATATACCAAGATCCTCTGGATGAAGAACCATGAGCCAGAGAACTGGGAGAAGACGGAGCTGTTCCTTCCTCCGAATGATTATGTAATCTACAAACTGACCGGGGAGATTGCCATCGACTATTCTTCCGCAGGGAATATCGGAGGTATCTTCGATATGAATACACGTACCTGGTCCGGTGAGCTTATGGAGGCTATGGGGATACCGGCGTCCATGATGCCTCAGAGGATCGTGGAATCTACGGATATTGTGGGCGGGATGACGAAGGAGGCGGCCGCAGAGCTTGGACTGTGGGAAGGACTGCCGGTGATTGCAGGCGGCATCGACTGCGGAGCCGCGAATATCGGTCTGGGCGTATTCGAGTCCGGCGTATATGCGGCGGCAATCGGGACCTCCATGTGCGCCGCACTGATCTCGGATAAGCCTGTGAAAGGGAAGGGGCTGATCGTCTGGCCGTATCTCTATGACGCGAAGAAGCTGTCTTATTATTTTGCCGGAGGGAATACAGCCGGCGCCATTGTGAAGTGGTTCCGGAATACCCTGTGTCAGTGGGAAGTTGAGAACCAGAAGAACGGCGGGCCGAGTATGTACGATGTGCTGAACGGACAGGCAGAGCAGATTCCGGCCGGAAGCGAGGGACTGGTGGTGCTGCCGTATTTCATGGGCGAGAGGAGCCCGGTGTGGGATTCTGACGCGAAGGGTACGATCGTCGGACTGTCGCTGACGCATACCAAGGGCCATCTGTACCGGGCGTTTCTGGAAGCGGTCGCCTATTGTCTGCGCGACGCCATGGAGGCGACGGGCGAAGATCTGGGAGAATATATCCTGATTGCCGGAGGCGTAACGAAGTCGAAGGTGTGGCGGCAGATATTTGCAGATGTGACCGGATATCCGGTGGTATGCCCGATCTATGATGTGGAGGCGAACATGGGAGATGTGATGCTTGCGGGGATTGGAACGGGGATATTGACGTATGAAGAGGTGAAGAAGTGGCAGGTGCTGGATGAGAAGATCATGCCGGATGCGGAGAATCATAAGAAATATAACGAGTAT
>CAMSTW010000026.1 GCA_947063855.1 uncultured Dorea sp. | reverse complement strand
ACTCTTATTCCGTATTGCAGTCGCTGATAAAGCTTTTATTCTTTGGGGGATTTCCTTCTTGAATCAACAGACGCCATCTGGAACACCCCGCCTGGGATAGAGAGTACCAGCACAATCCCAAGCACGATGGCAAACGCCACCTTCACGGAATCCATCCCCCGCTGTACCGCTTCGGCTAACTGGTTCGTTACCATATAATATACCGTATAATATATCCCCGCCCCCGGCACCAGGGGCAGAATCCCCGCTACCAGAAAGATGGTGATCGGGCATTTCTTCCTGACGCTCATCACCCTGGATGTAAGCACGACTGCCATCGTCCCAAAGAAAGAGGCCGTCGCTGCAGAGGCATCCATACTGACGACGGCGTGATACAGAAGCCATCCGGCCGTACCGGTGATTCCGCAGCACAGGTAGAAACGCCTGGGGATATTAAACAAAACCGCATAACCGACCGTGCCCGCAAAGGGACATATTACATGCATGATAAAATCATGGATCACAGCATAAGCCTCCCTCCCATATTATTATAGATACTGAGTGTGATTCCAACGCCGACGGCGATATAGACGAATACGAGCAATGCGTCGATCATCCGCACCGTTCCCGACAGGAAATCACTGTCCGCAATATCCCGGATCGCATTCACAAATGCAAGTCCCGGCACAAGCGGCATGATCGATCCGATGATCATCCCGTCAAGCTTCACATGTCCGGGGATGGGAAGATGGCATGCCAGAAGGGCCAGGGCTGTGATGATCACTCCGCCCACGATATTCACGATCATCTTGGACATCCCGTGCTTCTTCGCCGTCAGAACCCATACATACAGCAGACATCCGATCAGGAACGCGATCAGGCTTTCAAGCGCGGACGCCCCCAGCAGATAGCCGAAAGAACCGCTCCCAAGGCCGGCAGCAAACACCTGAAAATACCCCTTCTTATCCGGTATCCTGTCAATCCTGCGAAGACGCTCCTCCGCCTCCTCTATACTGACAAGTCCTTCCACGATCTCTCTGGACAGTTCATTCACCTCGGCGACAATGCCAAGGTGGGAGGATGACAGCGGGACCTGCTTCACCTTCGTATATGCCTCCTCCATTCCATTCTCCGCGCTCACGAAGATCGCATGACTCAGGATAAAGGTATCCACATATTTTACATGAAACCGGTTGCAGATCCTTACGATGGTCTCATCCACACGGAAGATCTCCGCCCCGTTCTTCAGCAGGATCCGCCCTGCTTCCAGCGCCAGGTCTACCACCTTCTTCACACTGATCTCCGAATCCAGCTGCTTCTTCATATAGACCTTATCCGTCATCCGCACGCCGTCCTGCCAGACCGGTTCACGGTAATGCTCCAGGTAGAAATTGGCGGCGATATGAGAATTCGTAAATCCACATTTCTCGAAGAACTCTATGGTCTTCCTGCAATTGCACATCCCTGCATACATCGTATCGCACTGATTGCCGTAATATTCACATAGATAACGGATCATATACCTGGCATAGCCTTTTCCCCGGTCTTCTTCCCGGATCACGATATTCCGAAGCTCGCATTTGCGGTTCTTCATTGGCTCGATCGCGCAGATCCCGCAGACGTCCCCGCCGTTGACCAGAACGAAGACTTCACTCTGATCAAGATAGGTCTCGATCATGTCCTTCTGCGGGTCGGCCATAAGCAGCATGTCTATATATTCCTCTTTGTCTCTTCTGATCTGCTGAATCTTCATGTTCTGTCTCCTTGCATATTAGGTGGAAATTTTTCTCATTATAACATTGATGTTCAAGAAATTATAGGGCTTTTGCAAAAATACAGGGATGCGTCCTTGTATACAATATTTCCGTCAATACAGAAAATATATGAAATATACAAAGGAAACATCCCTCTAATTTTTTATTATTCTTTTACACTGAAATGAACCACCCCGCAGCAAACTGCGGAAAATGAAACCCTCTCTTCGATATAAACCGCCTGAAAACCCGCGTCTCTGTCTGCTCTACCTTCCCAACGGGCGGAAAACAACGGCGTCTTGCGAGTATGTATATAAGACTCCGTCTTTGCTGTAATAAACCGGATTATCCGCCGCTGTTTCTATGTAGAGCAGATTGGGGAGTGCGTCAAATGCACCCGGTTCGATATCCGTGATATTCGCGGGTATAAAGATCTCCATGATATCACCGTCCAGATTCTGGAACGCATCCTTGCGGATCCCGGTACAGCCTTCGCAGACCGCAATCACGAAGATGCCGTCAACGTAAGACATGTCCGGCATACAGCCGGTAATATATCCTTCCTCGTCAATCAGGAAGCCTGCATACTCTCTGAATCCCGTATCCTCACCGGCCGGCGGGTTCTCTTCCCCTGCCGCAGGCCCGAATGTGGACGAAGAATCCGGATGCTTTGCCGTATCTTCCGCCGAACCATGCTCCGGAATGACGGGCGTCACTGTTATGGAAGGTATTTCCTGCGGCAGATCTCTTCCCATATCCGGAAGCGGCTTTGCCATATCCTGGACAGCCGTCTGCTTCGCACCTTCTGTCTCACCCGCCGCCACGAATTCTGCGCCCCGCGCCGCCGTCTCCATTCTCTTTGAAGGCACTGGCTGCGGCGCGATATGGCTGCCAATCTGCTCACCGCCAAGCCCTTCTTCCATTAAGACGGCTGCATGGATCTTCATACCACAGCAAGTATCCGCCACACCGGTATCACCGGCTGTTCCTGCCATTCTTACCGGCACTTCTTTTCCTTCTGCTTCTGTCACATTACCGCTCTGTACATATCTTCGCGCACAGAGACACAGTATCCCCGACAACGCGAGAATCAGGTACACTCTCAGGAGCCTGTCCAGGGGTACGGCAAACACACCCGAAACAGGACTGTACAACCTCAACACTGCTTCCATAACTGCTAATACCTCGACCATTCCATTTTCTCTTGCGAAACCATTTTCATTATAGAAGTACCTAAAAGTGAACAAAAGGGGCATCTTGGAACAAATTACCATTCTGCATAAAAACACTCCCGGAACGCCCTGCAAAATGTAGAACGCTTCCGGGAGTATCTCTTCCAGATTCATACAATACTAGTACATCGTCGCATTAATTCTTGAATAATAAGTACTAGCTGACATATCCTGCCTTCTTAAGCTCTTCCTCTGCCTTCGCAAGGTTGGCTTCAGACACACGCACGATCGGTCCGGTACATCCCATTCCGCTCTCTGCGTAGATATTGATCTTCCACAGCGCTTTTACCGCATCCTCTAAGTCCATGACCTCGATGCCGGCGATCTGGGCCGTTACGATCTCCTTTGGAGGCTCTTTTACTTCCTCTTCTGCGCCTGCCGGCTTCTGGGAAGCCTTGAGGGCATCTAAGATCTCCTTTAAGCCCGCCTTCTTCGCCGCCGCGAATTCTGCCTTCGCAACCTCGAATACCTTGCCTTTAACCAGCTGTCCGGCGTAACGGATCGCATTGGCAATCACAGGAGCGCCGCTGGCTCTGGATACGATCATGACTAACTGCTCGTAGCCTTCGCCGATTCCCGGGCCATAGCCGTATCCTGTAGCCTCGAAGCTTCCGCCTGTGTTGAAGGAGGATAACATCTTAACCAGGATATTTCCTGTAAGGGAATCCGTTACCATGATGTCGGGAGACGCCTGTAATACGTCGTTTCCTCTCATCACGCATCCGCCGTCTGCCCTTCCGGACTCTGCAAATGCGATGTCATATCCCTTCTCCTGTAACTGCTTTAACGCCTTCTCCGTCTGGCGCGCACCGTCTACATTCAGGATACCTACGGTCGGGTTCGTGTTGCCGCATGCCTTTGCCGCGATGATTCCGTAGATTGCGTTCTTGATCATGCCCTCAATACGGTCTGTACTGGAGGTTCCGGTTGTATTCGCGATGAACATCTCCTTCGCGGTCGCCGGCGTCACACAGCGTCCTACGGTAGATACGCCGATCGGGAACGGGAAATGCATGGTGACTGCAGCGTCTACCTCTCCGTTCTTCAGCATCTCTTCCATACGGTCATGGCCTTCCTCGTCGTTGGCCACCTTGATCGTGGTCACGCCTTCTGCCTCTAATGTTCCGATATAGTATACGTCGATTCCGTCTCTTGCCGCCTCTACGGCCGCTTTCATGGAGTTCTCTTCTCCATGCTCGCTGCCCATACCTGTGAGGGCTACCTTCGGCCTCTTTCCGAAGCTTCCTGTCTCAAGGCCCTGCGCCATCTCCATAAAGGTATCGGCAATCATTCTCTCTATATTATTAGCCATCGTTACCGTCCCCCTTACTCTGCGATCAGGGAAGCTGCGAAATCCTTCATCGCCTTTGCGATCAATCCCTTTACCTCTTCCTCAGATACGCCGGAAGCTTTCTCAGCTTCTGCCTTTGTATTTGCCTGAATCACGAAGGAAACACCGTCGAACAGGTTGGTCATACGTCCAAGGAACAAGCTTCCCTTTCCGATGATCATAGCTGTCTTCATCTTTCCTGCAAGGATATCCTCTCTTGCGAATCCGATGTACGGTACGCCTGACGGGATATGTCCCTGTGTCGGCGCCCATCCGGTGAGGCCGTGGTTGGTGCTGAAGGACGCCAGTTCCTTTCTGTCAAGCTCGCCTCTCTTTACAGCCAGAGCCGCGATCATCTTGTAATTCGCCATCGGCACGTCGCCTGCGCCTGCCGGCTTGGTGATATCCGGATTCTGCATCTCAGGTGAGAACTTGTCGATATCTGTGATCTTAAGTCCTGCTCTCTCAAGCGGATCTGCCACAAGGCTTCCGATAACGTTCTGCGGCGCGCTTCCTGTTCCAACGGTATGGCGTCCCAGGATGTCAAGATTGATCTCCGGGTTCACTCCGTCGTTCTCGGACAGGATTACACAGAAGCCTGCCAGACAGTCCTCTAAGATCGGGAGACCCTTCTTCACATGGTCTTTTCCGTTCATACCAAGCTTCGCGGTACATCCGCCGGCTGTGACTGCCACACACTTGTACGCGCCGGACTTCACCAGTGCGGCCGCCTCGATGAGCGCGTGGGACGGTCCTGCACAGAATCCGCGGCTGTCGGAACCTGTGGCGTTATTAAGGCCTGCAATCTCTGCAGCCGCCTTTGCGAAGTTGCCGCCGCCTCTCTGGTTCATATCACCGCAGGCTTCCTCGGCACAGTCGATGACATACTCGATATCGTCCTTATTGATCCCTGCATTTCTCACGCCGTATAACAGAGCCAGTACGCTTGACGCCTTGCTCATCAGGTTCTCATGCATTACATGGGCAGACAGGTTCACGTCGATGTCATGCGCTCTCTTCACACATGCAACAAGCTTGCCTGCAACATAGATGCCCTCTGCATGCTCGTCCTTAACTGCCGCTTCGATCTCGGACAGCTCAACGCCTGCCTCAACCTTTGCAACAATATCCTCTGTGATGATCGGATCATTGGCCAACGCATCCTTATGTGCGCTTACGAAATCCTTATCAATCTTAACAACCTCGAACTGATCGCACGCCTGTACCAGAAGGATGAACTCTTCCTCCGGCATGATCTCGCCGTACTTGCCGTATCTTTCTGCGCCTTCCTTCACCTTGTCGTAGTATGGGAATTCCACGCCTGCAAGGTCTTCCGGCGTCGCATTGCCGATATATACCTGGTTTGGCCAGTAATTTACACATTCCTCATAGGAACGCAGATGACTCTCTAATTCTTTCAGATACTCAGACTCCGGATTCACGATTCTCTCTGTTGTCTGGGTTGTTCCATTATATACCACCATCTGTGGCGTATGTGCGAGCACGTAGCTGGCACCTCTGATTACACTGTTCATTGCTTTATTTACCACCTTTCATTTCTTCACATCGAAGGGTTTTCGTATGCCCCGGTGGGGCTGGCGGGCTTCGCCCGTTAAGATAGAAAAAGGGCAGACCCACGGTGGGTCACCATAGGGCCTGCCCCTCTCTCAAATCCACATTATAACATAGGGAATTCCAAAGGAATCTTCCGTATATTACAAATACTTACAGAATTCGTCTCTGATAGAACTCATCTCACTGACGATATCGTCAACATCAAGTACCATCTCCATCATACTTACCTGCTCATCATAAACAGCTTCGTCGAATTCTTCCTTCATCTCTGGTTCACATACGTGATATACCGTGAGTCCAAGCTGGACCCCTGTCAATGGACCTGCGAATGTCGGGTCTCCTGCTGTTACGGTCTCAGCTGCAAGACCTGCAGCTTCGCCTTCTGCCGCACCAAGAACTACTACTAAGTTCTCTGCACCATACTCGTCAGCAAAATCCTTAACCCTCTTCTGATTCTCTAAGTCCATTGCGCCTGCGCTCGTTCAGACGAAACATTCCGTTGATGAAAATACTACTTCTGCGCCGGCTGTCTGTACGCACTCTGCGATCGCCGGTCCCGGAATTCCATCACGGTCTCCGATAATTATTGCTTTTTTCCCTTCTAAAATAGCCATAATTATGCTTTCTCCTTTCTTGTGTGGTAAAAAACATTTTATGATCAAGAACTATATCCTGCGATACCCGGACGGGCCGCCCTTTAGATATACTTCTGAATCATCGCCTCGATACTCTCAGGTGTTGCTTCTTCCTTGACAACCTCTTCAACCTTCTGTCCATCCTTGTAAATAGCCATTACAGGAAGTCCAAGAATCTTCTGACCGATTGCAAGACGGCGAGCCTTTGTCGTGTTAAGAGAAGTGAACTTCATCTTATCACCGTACTTGTCAGCGAACTCATGTACCTTCGGCATAAGAGCCTGGCATGGTACACATCCGTCGCCATAGAAGTCTACGAATACATAGCCCTCTGCTTCCAGAACCTCGCTCTGGAATGTGTTCTTATCTACATCTATCATTTCTATCATCCTCCTTTATTGATATTATGATATGGAAGCCCTGCCGCTTACACGGCAAAACCTCTATAAACGCGCCTTCCGCTTGAGAATATTATATTAATAAGCGCGCTTATTTGCAAGCATTTTTTAGAAAATACCTAGAAATAATCAGACATGCTTCTCTCAACCTGTACTGCCGCAATCGCTCCGTCAGCCGCTGCAGTTACTACCTGTCTCAGGCTCTTGATACGAACATCGCCTGCCGCGTATACGCCGGGGATATTGGTATGCATGTCTTCATCTGTCTTGATATATCCACGCTCGTCCATGTCGATGATTCCCTCGAAGATCTTGGAATTCGGAACCGTCCCGATGAATCCGAACAGACCAAACATTCCGTCGTCCTCGTCTGCCGTAACCTTTGTGATCTCTCCTGTCTTCACGTTCTTAACCGTCATCTCAGACAGAATCTCGTCACCGCCAAGTTCCTCAACTACAGAATCCCACATAAACTCAAGCTTCGGATTCTTGAACGCCTTCTCCTGGATGGACTTCGCTGCACGAAGCTCATTCCTTCTGTGGATAATCGTTACTTTTCTGGCGAACTTTGTCAGATACATAGCTTCCTCAACAGCAGAATCTCCGCCGCCGACTACATATACTTCAAAGTCTTCGAAGAAGTTTGCATCACAGGTAGCGCAGTAGGACACGCCCTTGCCCATATACTCTGCCTCACCCTTACAGCCGATCGGTCTTGCATGGGCGCCTGTAGCGATGATCACATTCTTTCCCTGATACTCAGCCTTCGCGCTCTTAAGTACCTTTACTTCCCCATCAAGAGATACTTCCGTGATCGTGTCAGATACACGCTCAGCGCCGAATTTTGCTGCCTGCTCTGTCATCCTTGCGATCAGAGACGGTCCTGATTCACCCTCTACAGTCTGTCCGGGATAGTTCTCAATCTCATCTGTGATAGCGATCTGTCCGCCGTCCTGTCCCTTCTCGATGATCAGAACAGAGAGACGGCTTCTGCCTGCATACAAGCCGGCTGCCAATCCGGCAGGACCTGCACCCAGAACAATTACGTCATAAATTTTGCTCATAACGAAACTTCTCCTTCTTCATAAATAATATAGTACAACTTATTGCTATACTATATCACATCTTGGTTTAAAATAAAATGTATTCCTTGCATACAAATTTCTGACTTACAGAATCTGCAACATTCTCTGACCAACACCGTGCACCGCGGTACACGGTGTTATATTAAGACTTATACACTTCCCGTTTCCCCTGGCGTACATCAATCCCAAAAGACGCCGGCAATCCCTGCCTTACCCGGGATTATTTCCTCCGGAACCCCGTACATATCAAGGAACCGGGGTGTCATAAACGAAGTATTCTGGTCAGAAGTCTCTGCATAAATACTTAGTCAAAAATCGTCTGTCCCTCAACCTCTGTCTCAAGGGCAACCAGTGCCTTCTCAACAATCTTACGGCGGAGGCTCTTCTCCTCATCTGCATCCAGTGCAGGATTGCCAAGAGGATGTGGAATTGCGATAGCCGGTACGATTCTGTTCGCGCCAACTGTCATAGAAATAGGAGTTACTGTACAGATGTGTACAACAGGGATTCCTGCTCTCTCTACTTCTTTTACCATCGTTGCACCGCAACGAGTACAGGTACCTCATGTGGAGGTGAGGATTACTGCGTCTACACCGTCTGCTTTAAGCTTCTGAGAGAACTCAGCAGCGAAAGCCTTGGATGATGCAACGGCTGTACCATTACCTGTTGTTGTGTAGAACAGGTGATGGAGCTCCCCAATCTTTCCTTCCTTCTCCATATCACGAAGTACGTCAACCGGTAATACACGGTCAGAGTCTTCATTTGCATAAACCGGATCGTAGCCGCCGTGTGCTGTCTCGTATGTCTCCTCTGTCAGATCCATAACGCCTGCGATATCATACTCGCCGTAGTGTGAAGCACTGGAGCTCTCAATGTGGTCCGGATTGCCCTTTGGAACGATACCGCCGGAGGTAACAAGAGCGATCTTCGCATGTGCAAGATCCTTAACTGCCGGATTCGGGTCAACTCTGTCGAAATCAGGCATCGGGAACTCTGTCTCGAACGGCTTGTCAGCAAGCTTCTTGATGAGCATCTTAACTGCACGCTGTGATCCTCTCTCCTTCTCGAAGAAGTTCACACGAACGCCGTTCGGGATATATCCTTCTTCTGAGGAAGCGCCGATTGCCTCGCCTCTTCCGATCTTCACTGTCAGAGGCGCCAGCTTCTTAACCGCGTCTCTCATACCGGCCGCGCTGTTCTTTGTAGATACGATATATACCTTCGTCTTGAACATATCAGCGCCCGGGTTCTCAATATACATACCCGTAACTGCCGGGATACCAAGCTCTTCCTGAACTGCCGCAGCGATCGTACCGCAGGCAACGCCGTAACGTCCGGCGTTGAATGCAGGACCTGCCACGAATACATCCGGAGCCTGCTCCTTCACCATAGCAAGGATATCTGCCTTTGCCTTATCAAGGTTCTCGTTAAAATAGGAGTCGCCACATACAATTGTAGCAACGATCTCAGCGTCCTCACCGAACTGCTGTGTCAATGCCTGACCTGGTCCGACAATCTCTCCAACACGAAGCTCTGCCGGATAATCTGCTTTCTCTTCTCCACCAATCTGTGCAAAGAACTGATTGATGTAATGAACTACTCTTAATTTAGCCATCTTCTTATCCTCCCTTCTTATCTTGCACTCAGCTTGTTGAAACCAGTCTCATTGGTTGCACCTGTAAGCACCTGAAGCTCAACCTCAAGAGATCCATCCTCACGAAGTGTCTCCTCACTTGCACCTGCAATCTTCGTTACATAATCCAAAGTTCCAATTACCTTGTCAAGCTTCGGCAGGATAATTACCTGGTTCGCATTACCGCCTGTTACTACTGCGTCTGCCGCCGGATCGGAGTCAGCCAGTGACTGGGACTTTCCGTCGCGTCCTGCATACTCATCTGTGATGATAACAGTCTTAACGCCTTCTGCCTCAATCTTCTTGCAGTTCATAATAAGGTCAGTATCCGGGTTACCAAATCCTTCCTGGGATACGATAACGCCGTCAAGGTCTAACATCTTACATAACTTCGCCGTCCAGTCTGATGAACGCTGCTTGTCAGCCAGATATACGTTCTCATTGGTAATGATGTGGCAGACGAAGTTGAAGGTCTTGCCGTGCTGTTCAAACATATCGTGAACAACCGGGTTGTTCAGATGAACATAAGTTGGGTTCTTATCACATGCGGATACACAGTTACCGGAAACGATAGCTCCGTCCATAACCTCTGTGGGGCTCATGATTGTCGGAACGATCTTCTTGGCATCCACGCCGTATACATAAGTATCATGCAGAAGTCCCTGGCTCTGAAGCATCTGTACATAAGCAACTCTTGGAAGATTCGGGTACTTCTCCATGCCTTCCTTGATGGTGCATGTCTCATATACCTTCGTCTCATCCGGAGTAAGCTCACGCGCCAGCTCGCCGAGATATACGGCAACTCTGAAGCCTGCGAAACGCACTGCCTTCTCATAGTCATGCGGTTTGATGTCATCAACCGGCTCACATACCATAACCAGGTTCAGTGTCTTGGAAAATGGTGTGTAATCTGCTCCCGGACCGGTCATGTCGATGATACCTTCCTGGAAACCTACGATCTTACCAGCCGTAACGACAGCCATGCCCTTCAGCGCATAGGTCTTGCCTTCGCCAACGGTATCAACCTTAGCGATCACGCCCGGGAAGATTCCCCCTCTTCCTTCTACCTTAACTCTTGGCTCGATAACGTCCTTAACCGGAGTGATTCTCACAGACTCACCTGGCTTCGCGATATCAAAAGATACGCTCTTAATCTTCTCGTCCTCGAGAGCAACCGCTCTTACGGCCTCTTCGGATACATAAAGGATACCGTCTTCAATCTTAGACTCAGCCGCGAACTGAATATCCTTAATGTAAATGTGTCCCATTTCTAATCTCACTTTTGGTTCCCTCCTTAGAATATTGATATTATTGTTCAAAGCTATACGCTTCTACAACCTTCTTTAAGACTACCAGACATCCGCGGATGCCATCCCACTCTCCAGCAATGACCAGTCGATCAACTGAAAATCGTCATATACCGACTCCTCATACAAGTCAGACTTGAAGATGAACTTACGGCACGCTTGTATGGCGTTCTCAATCAACTGAACCGATCCTTCGTCAATCTCCCCCTTCCTCTCTGATAACATGATGGACTTATATGGTGTCTCGTTGGGCTTCACGCTTCCGGATAACGGATGCGATAACAATGTATGCCCTTCGTGGATTCTGTCTCTTACTTCCCTAAGAATCTCTTCATAGGAAATATCCCGGTAAACAATGTGATGCGTCTCCTTAAGCCTGTCCAAAACCAGGGGATTATTGGTAATTACCATGTAATCTCTGCTTCCCATCTGCTTTCTCTTCTCCCTTACGGTTACTTCTGTATGCTTATCGTAAAAAAAGGACGATTTAAACACAATCATGTGTGCAATCGTCCTTTCTGTCTTTTGCCCTGATAAAATATAACAATTCTAGAAAATTATCATACAGCACAAGATTCAGAATGTGGTACATTCTCCAGTCCTTTTGCCTGAAAGTTTCGCCTGCAGTGACGCTGCTGCCATATACCAGGTTTGCCTCTTCGGCGGTCATACTTATGACTCTCTCTTGGAAAATATCAACCCACTCTTATATTCTCTTTGTTCGTACCAGATATATTACTTATAGACAAATTGCATACACTCTATGGTCTTTCTTATAGACAACTTGTATATGTCCCATTGCCTATACCTATAATAACCGATTGTTAAATCATTTGCAACCTTTAAATTCAAAATATCTAAATTTATACACTTTGTACAATAATATGTGTCTGTTTTTGTCTATTTTCTCCAGTAAAAACTGTGAAATGAAGTAAATACTATATTAGCAAAACGCTGTACAATGTTCCTTCCATCATACAGCGTTTTCCTTCTTTCTCTATTCAGTTTTTCTTTCGTTCACGATTTCCTGCTTCACTATTTCTTGCGGTTCTTGAAATAATCGTCATGTACCTGCCTGATGACTCCGCTCAACGCAAACAGTGCAAGGATATTGGGGATAACCATCAATGAGTTGAAGGTATCCTGCATGGTCCATACAAGCTCTACTTCTGCAAGCGATCCAAGGAATACACATACGGCAACGATCACAGAGTAGATCTTAACCGCCTTTGACCCGAACAGATACTTGATGTTCGCCTGGCCGAAGAAATACCATCCAAGGATTGTAGAGAATGCGAAGAAGAACATACAGATCGCGATAAAGATGTCTCCTCCCTTGCCATACAGTGTAGAGAATGCATACTGGCTGAGTTCTGCTCCCGTCTTTCCTGTAGGAATCGAATGTGTCGTGATGATTACAAGCGCCGTAAGGTTCAGGATTACGAATGTATCGATAAATACACCGATCATGGCTACGAATCCCTGCTCTACCGGATGATTTACCTTGGCAACCGCATGTGCGTGAGGCGTAGAACCCATACCGGCTTCGTTAGAGAACAGTCCGCGTGCAACACCCTTGGTAAGAGCCAGCTTCACAGTCGCGCCTGCAGCGCCGCCGACGATTGAAGATGGTGCGAACGCCCCTACAACGATTGCATGGAACGCATACGGAATCTCCTTAAAGTTCGCAATAATAACGATCAAAGAACCAACTATGTAGAACGCCGCCATGACCGGAACGATCAGCTCTGTGATCTTCGCAATACGTTCTGTACCTCCCAGGAATACGAACAGTGCAAGGATTGCAAGGATGATACCCATAATCCACTGCGGTAAACCAAACGCAGTATTGAACGCCGCCGCGATGGAGTTGGACTGTACTGCATTACCCATGAATCCAAGAGCCAGCGTAATCAGGACTGCAAAGATACCTGCCAGCACCTTGCCGAATGTGCCGGAAAATGCCGCGCGGATATAATACACAGGACCGCCTGTTACTTCTCCGTCGTCGCCAACCTGTTTGTACTTCTGCGCCATGATCGCCTCAGCGTAGATGGTCGCCATTCCAAGGAACGCCGCGATCCACATCCAGAAGATCGCTCCCGGGCCGCCGATCGCAAGAGCCGTAGCCGCTCCGGCGATATTACCGGTACCTACCTGCGCTGCGATCGCCGTCGCAAGAGCCTGGAAAGATGACATACCGTCAGCTCCCGCCTTATCGCCCTTCTTGAACATCCCGCCGAAGGTTCTGCGCATTCCCTCTCCAAAACCCTTCACCTGAATGAACCCAAGTTTCACTGTAAACCAGATACCGCCGCCAAGAAGAGCAACGATCAGAATGTAGTTTGACAGATAACTTCCTAATGTTGAGAAAATATTATTCAACATCGCTTCCATTTGCTAATTCCCCCTTTTGCATAGATAAGTTGAATATAATTTATTCATCCCCTCTATCATATCATCAATGAAAGTTTTATTCAATATGCTGTGGTTTTTTTCACACTTTTTGTCTATTTTGTACATAATTTGTGTCCTCTTGTCCAATCAGGCAAAAAAATCAGGCAGTAATCCTTGATTTTCCGCCTGATTTTTCTATAACTATATATTTGCTTTTTCTATGATTTGGTCATTTTGCCAAATTTTTATCAAATTTATATTTTTTTTAGAAACAGCTACACGTGAATCTCTGCTTTCATCCCCAGTACATCCTGATTCCTGTCAAGCAGCGGCCGGACCACATTCTTAAGGTACGCCTCCACCTGCTGCGGGGCGCGGCCCACATATTTCGCCGGATCCATGGTCTTCTTCAATTCATCCAGCGACAGATTGAACGCCGGGTCGGCCGCAATCAGCTCCAGCAGATTGTTCTCCAGACCCTTCTCCTTCACATTCCGTCCTGCCTCCATGGACAGCCTGCGAATCCTCTCATGCAGCTCCTGGCGGTCTCCGCCGGCCTTCACCGCGTCCATCATGATATTCTCCGTCGCCATGAAGGGCAGCTCAGACATCAGACGCTTCTCAATCACTTTCGGATATACCACCAGACCGTCTACCACGTTGAGGCACAGATCCAGTATCCCGTCGATTGCCAGGAACCCTTCCGGAACACTCAGCCTCTTGTTGGCAGAATCATCCAGCGTCCGCTCAAACCACTGAGCTGCCGACGTAACCGCCGGATTCAGCGCGTCAACCATCACGTATCTGGAAAGCGACGCAATCCTCTCGCTTCGCATCGGATTCCTCTTATAGGCCATGGCCGAAGAACCGATCTGCGTCTTCTCAAACGGCTCTTCCACTTCTTTCAGATGCTGCAGAAGCCGGATATCATTGGAGAACTTATGGGCGCTTGCCGCAATCCCTGCAAGCACGTTCAGCACCCTGGTATCCACCTTGCGGGAGTAGGTCTGCCCCGATACCGGATAACACGCCTCGAATCCCATCTTTTCGGCAATCATCGGATCGATCTTATCAATGGTCTCCTGATCTCCTTCAAACAACTCCAGAAAGCTTGCCTGCGTACCGGTGGTCCCCTTGGACCCCAGAAGCTTAAGCGTGCTCTTCACATACTCCAGATCTTCCAGATCCATGGCAAACTCCTGCATCCAAAGCGTCGCTCTCTTCCCCACAGTCGTAGGCTGAGCCGGCTGGAAATGCGTAAACGCAAGGGTCGGCAGCCCTTTATATTCCTCTGCAAATTTCGCAAGCTTTGCAATCACATTCACAAGCTTCTTTCTCACAATCTCAAGGGCCTCGGCCATCACGATGATATCCGTGTTATCTCCCACATAGCAGGACGTCGCCCCCAGATGGATGATTCCCTTCGCCCCGGGGCACTGCTGCCCGTAGGCATACACATGTGACATCACATCATGGCGCACAAGCTTCTCCCGCTCCCGGGCCACCTCGTAGTTGATATCCTCCGCGTGCTCCTTAAGTTCCGCGATCTGCTCCTCCGTGATCGGCAGGCCCAGCTCCTTCTCCGTCTCCGCAAGGGCAATCCACAATCTCCTCCATGTCCTGAACTTCTTATCCGGCGAGAATACATACTGCATCTCCTTACTCGCATACCTCTCTGAAAGAGGGCTTTGATACCTGTCCTGACTCATATCCATCTTCTCCTTTTCCTTTGATTTACACCTATTCAAATGCCTGCGACACATCTCTCCCGGGAACCTTCATGGGATAATTCCCCGTAAAGCACGCGTCGCAATACCCAAGACCGTCCACCATCCTCTTAAGCTTCCCGATCTCCATATATCCCAGGGAATCCGCCCCGATCATCTCACGGATCTCCTCCGTCGTATGGGAATGGGCGATCAGCTGCTCATTGGACGGCACGTCCGTACCAAAATAGCACGGATACAGAAACGGCGGCGAGCTGATCCTTACATGCACCTCTTTCGCCCCGGCCTTCTTAAGCATCCGGATGATATTGGCGCAGGTCGTCCCCCGCACGATGGAATCATCCACCATGACGATACGCTTGCCCCGCACAACCTCCTCGATTACACTGAGCTTGATCTTGACGCTGCTCTCCCGCTGGCTCTGCTTTGGCTTGATAAACGTTCTTCCCACATAGCTGTTCTTGTGGAAAGCCATCCCATAGGGAATCCCCGACTGCTCCGAATAGCCCTTGGCCGCAACCAGCCCGGAATCCGGCACCCCCGCCACCAGATCCGCTTCTACAGGATATGACTCTGCAAGCGCCCTGCCTGCAATAATCCTGGAATGGTAGACGTTCACGCCGTCCAGCGTACTGTCCATTCTGGCAAAATATATATATTCGAAGATACATCTTGCCTGCTTTTTGGGATCGACGGCCATGGACAGATCCGACTCCATCCCGTGCTTCGTGAAGCTTACCACCTCGCCCGGCCTGACATCCCGTACAAATTCGGCGTCAACCGCCGCGACCGCACAGCTCTCCGACGCCAGGAAATACGTGTTGTCCCTCTTCCCGATGCACAAAGGCTTAAGCCCATAAGGGTCCCTTGCCCCGATCAGTTTCCGGGGAGAGCTTATTACCAGCGCATAGCCTCCCTCAATCTTCTTCATGGCACGCTTCACCGCGTCCTCCGCCCTCTTCGTATTCAGCCGTTCCCGCGCAATGTGGTACGCGATCACCTCCGAATCTATGGTCGTCTGGAAGATGGCGCCGGTGTACGCAAGCTCCTGCCTTAACTCCACTGCATTGGTGATATTGCCGTTGTGCGCGATCGCAAGGGTTCCCTTCACATAATTCAGCACCAGCGGCATGGCATTCTCCACTCTGGTGCCTCCTGCGGTGGAATACCGGACGTGTCCGACTCCCAGGTTCCCCTTAAGCTCTTCTAACCTCTCTTCGTCAAACACCTCGTTCACCAGGCCAAGCCCTTTCCTTGAATGTACCTTTCTCTCTCCGCAGGTGTCTGTCACCGCGATACCGCAGCTCTCCTGTCCTCTGTGCTGCAACGCAAAAAGCCCATAGTATACGGACGGGGCAACATCGCCGCCATCCATATCATAGGCTCCAAACACGCCGCATTCTTCTCCCACGCCGGTTGTAATGTTCTCAATGTTGTTCATGAATGCACGCTCCTGTTCTTGTCACTCTTACGGTACTCCTTCTTCCACAGCTCGAACTGATCCTCCGATATGTCCATATCAATCTCCCGCTGCACCTCCCGTATCTCCTCCTTCATGGCAGACGCCATATTCAGGAATACAGAATTGCCGGACAGCATCTTCACATACTGATCCTCAGGCAGCGCCCGGTAACAGCAGTACAGATAGGTCCTAAGTATCTCCATGTCCCCGCAGATCCGGTAAGCCTCAAGATATACCCTGGCCGCCTCCTCATAGAGAAACCGCCGGCCATAGGCGGCTCCAAGGCTCGCATAGACCTTGCCGTAGAACAGCTTGCTCACGGAGTTGTCCCACTCGCCGTTGATGATGGACTGATAGACCAGGATCGCAGTCTCGTACTCTCCGCTTCTCTGCAGACTGTCGGCCTTGTATTTCAGCCTCTCTACGTCTTTCAGATTCTGGAGATGCTCCAGAATCCCCTGAATCTTGTTGATGTCCCCGGTGGCATATATGGTAGACTCCCTTAGTATAGTCAGTACGAACTGCTCCATCGTGCAGTTTGTCCTAAGTTCTTCCCGAAGCTTCTCCGCAAGGGCTGAAAGTTCCAGTTCCTTATCAATCCAGCTGCACAGCTGCCGGTTCACCATCGTATAGTCGATCAGATAGAGATTGTTGCAGATATAATAGCACAGTTCCTCTATCGTATAGATCCTCATGTGGATCCTGGCTATCTCATAGGGTTGTCTCGCTCTTTTTCTATGACATAGAATTAAACTGCCCATTGATTCCTCCTAAATGTATGGTCTTCTCAACCTGAAATCCCGTAGACGGGAAGAATTCTCCAAAGCCCACATCCTTAAATGATAGTCTGCAGGTGCGTTCATCCAGAAACAGCACCTCTATCTGAACCCGCAGAGAATAGTCTCTGCGTTCAGGCAGACCCTCCAGGGACACCGTCTCCACCTGCAGTTCTTCACCTGCCAGCGTCTCCACATGAATCTCGATATCCGACGTATCTTCCAATATGACCTCCCACTGCCCGTCAGCTTCATACCAGTGGGTCCCCCAGGATACGATCGGATACCAGCCCTCCTGCCCGTTGACGCGCATACGCAGACAGATCTGCTCCATCATCTTCGTATCGTCCAGATAGGTTGGACTGTCATTATAACCGCGGCATTTCCTCAGAGAAGTATAGCACGCTCCCCTGCTGTACAGGTTGTTCCCTACAAACGCCCGTCTCCCGTTGCACAGCACCTTCAGGGAATTGGGATACCAGTTATTCTCGAAAGCTTCTCCCGTCAGGTATACAGACGATACCACCTTCTTCTCAAACACGCTCTGGATAAATGTCTTGAACCGGTCATCCGCATCCTTCGCCTTATCCTTGTTCAGGATCGGGTAGATCGCCGCCAGCTCCTGCATGCGTGCATTGGCAACCTCGTCAACCGTCACGAACATGTCGCGCTCCTTCACTCCTGCCGTGTTAAGCCTTCTGAGCATATAGGCCCGGATCTCCTGGGCGTCGCAGTAGAACAGGGCCGACTCATACTGCCACAGTTCCTTGGGCTGATAGAACATATACTGGCAGAAACTCTCCTTATAATCCTGCACGCAGATACAATCCTTCGAAATTCCCAGATACCGCCCGATTCCCTTAAGCATCTTGGACATATCAATATTCGTGAACGGAACTGAGAATGTAATGAACTCTATATCCTCAAACCCTGCCAGCGACATCCGGATAAACTTCGCGAGCAGCCAGACCGCATCTCTCTTGCGGTCTCCCACCTTCACCTTCTCCCGGCGCAGCGCCTTCTCAAAAAGCCCCGTCACCATGATCCCTTCCTGAATGGAGGCCAGCTGCTCCGCTTCCGTCCCATAGACCCACCGTTCCCTGTGATACCCCAGAATCAGAGGAATCTGATAATTCTTTGACGCCGTCTCAAGCGTCTCCGGTTCTTCCTTTGTATCGTCATAAAAACTGATCTGACAATTCTTCTCGTTCAGATCATATCCCAGAATACTGCCGTTCTTCATTATCATCCCCTCCTCTTGGTATATACTCCCTTCTCCCCTGATCAGTATACCTTAAACAGCCTCTTCGCCATGATCTCTTCTTCTTTAAATTCCATCATCGCCATACGGCGCGCCGCCGGAGCCATCTGAGTCATACTGTTCAGCCTTCCGTACTTGCCTGACTCCGTGATCTCGCGGTCATTGCGGATGATCTCCTTCTCAGTGATGATATCCTCTTTCCCCTTCGTCTCAATAAAATAATAATTCACAGACTCGTCACTGTAAAGGACAAACTGACGGACATACAGATTCTCATATACCGGCATCATCACCTCGTTCTGATAGCCCAGCTCATCCCGCGATCCATGCTTCATCTTATAGTACAGCGTGACCCTGCTCCCCGGTCTCGCCTGATAGGAAATCATCACCTTGTCATACAGCTGAAGTTCTCTTAGCCATTCCTCCTTATACTTCAGATAATACGGAAATACAATCTGCTTCTCGCACATCTCCCGTAACACCTGATGCAGTACCACCTCAAGCGACGCCGTATAATCGTGAAATGAATAGTACTTAAGAAGCGCAATCTTACAGATATCCGGCAGATCCTCCTTCTCGTCGCATTCATTTGCAATAATATCAAATACACTGGACTCCAGTTCTCTGCCGTATACCACATACTCTCTTGACACATAGGCCAGATAGGCCTGCTTCAGGCGGAAATAGACCGTATCCGACAGATAATAATCCTCGAATATCCTCTCCTCCTGGAATAGATTCTCCGAGAAGAGCATCTGCGTGATGATACGTTCCCCGATCTTGTAGGACGGGATCTCATTCTCCTTAAGCACCTTCCAGAGCCTCTTCATGTCTCTGGTCGGGCCGCAGTAGTAGCTGGCAAGATACATCAGCGTCACTTTGTCATACTGATCCCGCTTGAACAGTTCAAAGCTCAGATAACTTAAGAAGCTGTCCTCCTCGTAATTATCGTCCCGGATCCGCCGGCTGCACAGGCGGAACACATCCTTCTCATCGAAGGCGTCTATCCCCTTCTCCTGGATCCCCTCGAAGGTCGGCTTCTCCTTTTCGTTCTCCTGCTCCCATACTCCGGTTGTGGCCGCGTATTTGCGGCACATCTCAACAAAACGCGGTTCATAGAACAGCCGTCTGGTCTCATATACGATGGAATCCGTGTAATGGCGTCCCTCTACGGACTCCCACACCACTCTGGATTCCTTGTCATAGAGCCTGATCACCGTTCCTCCCTCCCCGTCATAGGGCACCCTCTGACGAATCTCTCCGTCCTTCTCTATCACAAGGACGCACTTCATATTCGCAACCTTCGTCGAGATGGCATAAGAATAACAGATATCGCGCATGGCTTCCATCCGCTCTGCCGACATCTCCTCCGGCTGGCAGAAACGCTTGTACAAGATCCTTAAGGATTCGGTAATATGGCGCTTCATCAGCTGGTTCCAGGTAAATACCACCATCTGCTCACGATAATTGAGATACAGATCGCCTGCCTGCTCCTCATAGGTCACCAGATTCGCGTACAGGTATGCCGCTTTCTTATAATCCAGGGAATTCCCGTGCATAAAATAGAGAAGAATCACCTTAGGCAGCGGGCCTCTGGCGTTGTCCTCGTCAATGGTCATCATATAATATTCATAGAGCTGGGCAATACGCAGTTCCGAATCCACCGCACGCTGATACCATGAAAAATACCGCTTCTGGACTTTATTTCCCCGGATCAGCAGCGTACAGATCGTATTCAGGATCATCGGCTCGTCATACAGCTTATAGATCCGCTCCAGGATCCGGAACATCATATCGCTGTACCGCTTCTGCTGACTGGCGAAATTCGCCACATACAGCGCAAGCTCCTTGGTCATCAGCCGGTACTTGGATGCAAAATTAAGAACCTGCATCTCAAAAGGTCCCAGCTTCTTAAGAAGTGTCGGCCGGTCCTGATAGCACAGATATGCCTCCAGATAGAATAATACCCCGTGCATCTCATATTCATACTGCTGTTCCAGCAGTTCAATCCGCTTATAAGAGGTCTTATATCTTGTGTCCAGATCCATCAGCATATACAGCAGAAGCCACGAATCCTGATGTCTCATGAAGGTCTTCCCTACCTCGTCAAGCACCCTCTCCGCATGGACGCCTTTTCCTCTGACCAGCGCCGTCAGATACTGATAATAGCAGTTCGTAAGCGGATCCTTGCCGATCGCAAAACGGTTGTAATTATAATTCTCAAGAATCCACTTCGCCTCCTCGACTCGATTCCCCTTCAGATAGACATGCGCCTGCATCAGCTGATACATCTCGCTCTGGGGATCCAGCTTCCTAAGGGACATCATCTTCTCGATGGCGCTCTCCACCCAGTTGACCAGTTCAATCCTTCCGGCCACATAGCCGATATATTCCTTCAGGATCTGGGCAAGCAAAAACTCCGGCATCCGGTGATTCTCATCATACTCCTGGTTCTGCAGCACTTCAATCTCATAGGTCAGGGACTCATAAGGCGTGATGAACCTGAGCGCGCCGTAATTACGCCCTCCGTGGAGCTTCTCGGGCCGCACCACATACTCGATCTCATAGGCATTCCCCACGAAATCCTCCGTGCTGATCTCCGGACGGGTAACCCTCAGGAACTCACCCTCCGCCTCGATCCGGATCGGCATGAATCCCCATGTATTCTTGACGATCGTAAGCGTGCCCTTAGACGGCTCCGAGATATCCTCAAAGAGCATCCCCTCTCCCGGCAGAGTCAGGAAGATACACTCCTTCTGCTTGATTCCCACCAGAAACTCTTCCATAGCCTGATCATTCAACGCCCATTTGCGCATATTATCATATAGATAGAAGATTCGTTCGTTCTCATACTTCAGGATCTCATAGAACTCCCTGGAACGGAACAGCCTGCCCGCCTCAGAGAAATCCTTGATTGCAAGCTTACGGAAATCATCTGTGCTCTGCACCTTCCCGTAAGAGGTCATGACGTACGGCTTCTCGATGATCGCCGTGACAGACAGTTCGTATTCTCCGGCGTTGCATACCACCGTGAACTTCCCGTCCTCCACATGTCCGGGGCGGAGTCCCTTCCCGTCATAGGTGAATTCCACCCTGGCAGGATTCCCGTCAAATCCCGGATTCCTGAAATGGACACGAAAAGAAGACGAGTATACCAAACCTCGTATCTTTCTTGCCCTGTTGGACTTCACTGTGAAACTCCCCCGATATACTTCCCCTTCTCCGATAATGAGGACCAGATTGGTCTCATCAAATATGACATCAGGTTGTAGTAACTGAAAATCTCCTTTGGAAAATTTCTGGATCTTATTTTTCAAGTCTGACACCTGCTTCTTTCGTTGCTTATTCGTAGACATACTCCGCCGGGCTGCTTGTAAAGGCCCGGCAGACTGTCCGAAAACTCATTCCCACAATCTGCCGGCAGGACATGCCATCGCAGATGTCCAGACGGGTATACTCTAGAAGATTATAGCATTGTTTGAACATGAATGGCAATGCTGTAAACAGAAAAACGTAAAAAAAAGCAAAATTTCACTTCAAAATAAGAGCTATGAATGTCAGATCTTCCGTCCCCGTGTTCTTCATGCCGTGTCCGTCGCCGTCTTTGCAGTGGAAAACATCGCCCGGTTCTGCCGGAAGCGCTTTACCATTATCGTCGTACATCCCCCTGCCGCTTAAGATATAGTAGGTCTCGGTCTCGCCGTGGTGTTCATGGTGCCCCAGCTCACAGTTTGGCGGCAGGGTTACTCTGCTGAACATGCGGCAGTGGCTGCCCAGTTCTTCCTCGCTTAACAGCGCCTCCTTCATGATGAATCCGGCTCCGCCGCCTACGTGCTCCGCCTTTATAACTTCTCTTTCTCCTGCTTTTGTCATACTGGTCTTCCTCCTGCTCTGTAAAATATAGTTCTATTCTAACATAACATTTGAAGCAGGTACAGAACAATCTGCAGTCAGCGGTATCATCGGCTAATTCACGATCTTATAGTATTCCCTTGCCGTCAGGGAGAACACGATTCCGTAGAATAACGCGAACACGATCACCGTCACAACCGTACATATAAGGAATAATGGTATGTTCGTCAGATTCAGCACCGCCAGAAGCTTCGTGACCACGCCGAACGCCACCGCTATATGGAGGACCGCCGTCACAAGGGGCAGGAAGAATACTATGAGTACCTGACTCCGGATAGACTGCCTGACTTCACGCTTGCTCATCCCAACCTTCTGCATGATCTGATAGCGCTCTCTGTCGTCATAACCTTCGGAAATCTGTTTATAATACATGATCAGAACCGTCGCCATCAAGAACAGCGCGCCCAGGTATATACCGATGAATAATAGTCCTCCATAGAGGAAATAGAACTCTTCCCGGTTAAGCTCCCTGCCTTCGAAGAATCCGAGGCGGACTTCGCTCTCGGTTCTTGACTGCATTGCCTTTAATGCACCAAGGCAGGCTTTCTCATCTCCTTCCAGATTGAAGGTCACGCAGTAATTAAGCGTTGACATCTGCTCCACAAAGTCTGCCTGCATGTCGCTGCCATCGTAGATCCCGGCCAGAATTTCCTGTATCTGCGCTGCGTCGGAAACGATGAAATAATACCCGTCCACCAGCTCCTTCTGATCCTTAGGCGCAAGCTTCATATTCTCTAGTTCCTTAACAATCCGGTAAGTCCGGCCGCCAATCTCCACCGTATCTTTGTCCCAGTTTTCGCCCGTGCTGTATACATATGCTTCATCCGGCGCAAGAGTCTCCTTCGCATCTTCCATCTGATTATAGTCTTCAACCGGAATCATATACACTTCCGCAATATCATCCGCCTGATAATTCCCAAACTGCTGCAACGCGAATCCATTTTCCTGCTTTAAGGCCGCCATGCTTCCATAATGGTAACGAAGCATGGACTTCGCTTTCACTCCTGCATTTGCCAGTTCTTCCTCAACAATCCTGTCCACGGCCTGATCTGATTCAGGAACAGACAGATTCGTCTTCGCCTCGGCTTCCCTTGGGAATCTCGTCTTCAACACGTCTTCCATCCCTGTATAGAGCGAGACCGTCGTGGAGATCATCACCAGCACCATCGTACTTAAGATACAGATATTCGCAAGCCCCACCGCGTTCTGCTTCATCCGGTAGATCATTCCCGCCACCGCGCTGAAATGCTTCGTCTGGTAGTAGAACTTTTTATTCCTGCGAAGCGCCTTGAGAAGCGCAACACTTCCGGCGGTAAAGAGCGCATAGGTGCCAAGGATGACGCAGACCACCGCAACAAAGAATGCCTGGATTGCCGCCAGCGGCTGCTTCACCGTTATGGCGATAAAGTACCCGATTCCCAGCGATACCACCCCAAATACGGTCATCAGCCGCTTCGTCTTGGGTTCCTTTTCTCCCTGGCTGCCTCCGTGGAGCAACTCCACCGGGTTGGCGAGCTGAATCTGAAACAGATTATAGACCAGGGTCATAAGAAAAATCACCAGGAAAAAGACCAGCGTATATATCAGTGTATCCGCCGAGATCTCAAAGTCCATCCCGATATCGTAATTCAGCATCTTCAGCAGAACAAGATACATAAGCTTACTGAACAGGATCCCGAAGATGATCCCTGTTCCAATACTTATCACACCTGTCACCAGTGTCTCCACGGTAAGCATCCTGGCTATATGCCCTTTCCCCATGCCGAGAATATTGTAGACGCCGATCTCCTTCTTCCTGCGCTTAATCAGGAAGCTGTTCGTATAGAATAAGAAAATGAAAGAAAATATAATGATCACCGCCCTGGCATAGACCAGTATCAAATGCAGGCTTGGATGGCTGATTGCGGAGTTCCTGGAGAGTCCGTCCATGATATAGTACATCATGATTGTAAGGATCGCCGTCAGGATATAAGGAATATAGGTCTTCCGGTTGTTCTTAAGATTCGTCAGCGCAAGCTTTCCATAGATAGAGCTACTCACTTCTCTCACCTCCCGTAGTCAGCACCGTCAGCGTGTCGGATATCTTCTGGTACATCTGCTCATTGGTCAGATTACCCCTGTACAGCTGATGGAATACTTCCCCGTCCTTGATGAACAATATCCTGTTGGCGGTGCTTGCCGCCTTGACACTGTGCGTGACCATGAGTATCGTCTGGCCGTCTTCATTGATGGTCTTGAACAGGTCCAGAAGCCCGTCCGCCGCTCTGGAATCCAGCGCTCCCGTGGGTTCGTCCGCAAGGATCAGCTGGGGCCTTGTGATCAGCGCCCTTGCCACCGCCGCCCTCTGCTTCTGTCCGCCGGATACTTCGTAGGGGAACTTTTCCAGCAGCTCCTCAATCCCCAGCATATGGGCGACCGGCATGATCCTCGTCTCCATCTCTTCGTATTTCTTCCCGGAAAGTACCAGCGGAAGGAAGATATTATCCTTGAGAGAAAACGTATCCAGAAGATTGAAGTCCTGAAACACGAACCCCAGATTCTGCCGGCGGAACGCCGCGATCTCCTTCTCCCTGACGGTGCTTAAGTCCCTGCCCTTCAGATAGACCTTGCCGCCGGTGGGCTTATCAAGGGCGGCAAGAATATTCAAAAGGGTCGTCTTGCCGGAGCCGGATTCTCCCATGATCGCCGCGTATTCTCTGGGCTCTACGGAGAAATTAACGTCTCTTAACGCCTCTACCTGATTGCCTCCGAATCGGGTAGTATATATTTTCTTTACATTCTTTACTTCTAATAACGCCATGTAATCTTCATCCTTTCTGCGATGTCTTTGATGTCTTCCTTGTTACATGACTTATTATAGAGAAAAGATAAAGATTCTTCCATTGATTCAGGTTACATTTTCATGCTGGAAACTTACATTCCTGTAAGATATGCGGACTTACCAATAAATTTTGATAATAAAAAGGTGTAAAGCCTTTGACAACTCACTAAAGACTTTACACCTTTTTTACATGCTAACCCTTTTTTAGTATATTCATTGCTTCATCTTCAGACGGCCTGTGCGTCTCGATAAAAACAATAAATTCATTTATTTTATTTGCGTCCCATCCCTCTTGTGTTAACCTTATAATGATATTTGTTGCTTCTGCCGCAGTCATCTCTTATACCTTCCTTTCTAGGAAAACAGTTAATACTTTACTAATATCAGTATAGCGGATTATATAATTGGTGTAAAGCCTTTATTAAGTTGTCAACAAGTTCTATTTTCACAGCAATATGATTAATGGATAAGTTTATGAAACTACTCATGCCGCATCCTCTTCCTCGCCAGAGACAGATACACCTTCGTCCCCTTCCCGACTTCGGATTCAATCCACATCTGATGCCGCAGCTTATCCATCACGGACTTGCACAGATATAGACCGATTCCCGTAGATTTCTTATCTGTCCGCCCATTATATCCTGTGAATCCCTTCTCAAACACCCTGGGCAGATCTTCCGGACATATCCCAAGTCCTGTATCTTCTATGACGAGACAGTATTCTGCCCCCGCCATATGTCCCGCCGTCCTATTCTTATCTTCCTCTGCCATATCTTCTCCCGACCTATGCCCCGCCGGTGCATAAGCTTCCATATAAATGGATATCTTCCCCTGCTTCAAGCTCCTGTCCATACCCCTCTCGCTCTGAGCTTCACCATATGCCGACTCCGCCCGCGTATATTTCAACGCATTTGACAGGATCTGCTCCATCACGAAGACCAGCCACTTCTCATCCGTCAGCACCTTCGTCTTAACAGGTGTATACTCAAGCTTAATCTTCTTTAAGATAAACATCTGTGAGTACTTGCGGACCGCCTGCCTGATCACTGAATCCAGCTCACAGATCTCAAAGGACATATCCGAAGACATATCCTCCATCCGAAGATAGGTAAGCACCATCTCCACATACTGCTCAATCTTGAACAGTTCCAGCTTCATCTCTCTTGTATACTGGACCAGAGCCGTCAGTTCGTGCCCTGCCGGCAGGCTGTCCCGAAACTGTTTTCCTGCATGCCCGTATTCAATCTGGCCGTCCCCGGCTGTCCATACGGCTTCGACACGTCCCTCTCCCGCCGCCTGTAACAGGACATGCATAGCCGCGATCGGAGTCTTGATCTGGTGCACCCACATCCCGTAATAATCCATCATCTCCTGTCTGGCAATCCTGCCTGCCGATTCTGCCTCATTCCCCGCTTCATACAGCCTTGCAATAATCCGCTGATAATCCTCCTCGATCAGCGTATCCGCCCTGGGAAACCATGCATCTGCGTCCGCAGCCAATGCACTCATAGTCCATGTATCCCCGCCTGCAGTTCGTATACCTGCAGACGCGCTCAGTGTATCTGCACCCGCCGACCGGTTATCCGCGCCAGACAATTCTTTGCCATCCGAATCAAGCCTTAACTCCGCCTCCAAAAGCCGCTTATGCTTCCCTGCGAATTTCAGATAATCCCATATCCCCGACAGCAGAAACCAGACCGCCGACAACAGAAACGCATACTCCACCGCGTCCATCCGGGTATCATACAGATAAGAAACTACGGCAAATGTTCCCGCCAGCACGACATATAAGACAATCTCGTTCTTCTTCTGCTTCAAAAATCCAATTGCTGTTCTCATTGCTCCACCATATATCCGATTCCCTTTTTGGTGCGTATCATCTGCTGAAGCCCGATCTGTTCCAGCTTCTTGCGAAGCCTTGCAATATTCACCGTCAGCGTGTTGTCGTCGATAAACTCATCACTCTCCCACAGCCTTGTGATGATACTGTCTCTGGATACGATCTTACCCGCATTCTCAAGCAGCATCTGCAGGATACGGAATTCATTCTTCGTAAGCTCTAGCTTCTGTTCGCCTCTTACCAGTGTCGCGTCGTTCAGGTTCAGGGCAGCGCCGTGATATTCCATCACATTCACCGTCTCCTGGAAGGAATACGCCCGTCTTAAGATTGCCTGCACCTTTGCCGTCACCACATTCAGGTCGAAGGGCTTCTCGATGAATTCATCCCCGCCCATATTCATCGCCATGACGATGTTCATGTTATCATTGGCAGAGGACAGGAAGATAACCGGCACCTCCGAGATCTTCCGGATCTCCTGGCACCAGTGGAATCCGTTGAAGAACGGAAGCATGATATCAAGGAGAACCAGCTGCGGGTCATACTGCCTGAATTCCCCGGTGATATCCTTGAAATCCTCTATACACCTCGTATCATAGTCCCATTTGCTAAGATGCGAAGCCAGCGCCCGGGCGATGACTTTGTCATCTTCTACGATTAATATTTTATACATGATTGTCTACGCTCCTGCTCATTTTAAAAACGGAAGATCCATAATAATCTGCCTGCTCATAACTTCATTCTCCGGCTTTGCGTCCAGCTCTTTTAGAATTTTTAGAAAATACTTATGTTCACAATCATAAACTCTTTTTTTGATATCAAAACTAAGCGTTACGATACGCGCGCCCGGCTTTTCCGCCTGGCTGTCTGCCTTGTAAAACACTTCATTGGAGATAACTTCCCCTGTATCCGACTCAAACCGAATCTTATATGTTACTGCCTTCCGTTTGATAATAACCAGGCAGAACGTGATCTTCGGATGATAAAGGTCAAGACCAACATTTCATCTTTAGATAAAGGGTGGTTCTGAATAGTTACAAAAATACGATATATTTAGAATCGAAATCTAAATATATCGTATCATAAGATTTATTGCTTTTCAATGCTCATCCTGCCATCTGAACATATAGCGTTGTATCTCTATATCTTATTCACAGCCGCGCTCAGATACTCGTTGCTGACTTCATGGAACCGTTCCTGTTCCACTGCCTCGGCAAGCGCCGCATCCACCGGCATCTTCCCCAATACCGGAATCTCAAGCTCCTCTGCCACCTGAGCGATATGGCTCTCCCCGAATACGGCGATCTTCTTCCCGCAGTCCGGACATACCAGATAGCTGTAGTTCTCCACGATCCCAAGTACCGGAATGTTCATGGCTTTCGCCATGTTATAAGCCTTCTTCACGATCATCCGTACCAGATCCTGCGGGGATGTCACGATCACCACGCCGTCCACCGGAAGGGACTGGAACACCGTAAGCGGTACGTCGCCGGTTCCCGGCGGCATATCCACGAACAGATAATCAAGCTCCCCCCACATCACGTCTGTCCAGAACTGGGTTACGACGCCCGCAATCACCGGGCCTCTCCAGATGACCGGATCGGACTCATTCTCAAGGAGCAGATTCACTGACATAATCTTCGTGCCGTCCTTCGCCTCACATGGGAAGATCCCTGACTCGTCGCCCTGCGCCTTCTCATGGATCCCGAACATCTTGGGAATCGAAGGCCCCGTCACATCCGCATCCAGAATACCGACGGAAAATCCCTGCTCACGCATCATCCTTGCAAGAGACGCCGTTACCATGGACTTGCCTACGCCGCCCTTGCCGCTGACAACGGCAATCACCTTCTTGATCTTCGAAAATGGATTCGCCGGCTCTCTTAAATCCTGGGGCTTACTGCCGCATGACCCTGCATGTGCGCATCCGGCGCAATCAGACGACGTGCAGCCGTTCTGCTGTTCTTCTGCCATAATTCTTATCTCCTTCTATTCCAGATTCTATTCCTGATCTTATTCCAGATTCTATCTCTGCCTGTATAAGCAGGGTAAATGCACGAGGCTGTTACTCATTTACAACCGCAATCAGTTCAACCTCACACTTAACATTCTTAGGCAATGTCTTCACTGCCACACAGCTTCTTGCCGGCTTGGATGTGAAATACTTCGCATACACCTCATTAAATGCTGCAAAATCTCCCATGTCTGCAAGGAAACAGGTGGTCTTAAGCACGTTGTCAAAGGATGTACCTGCTGCCTCTAACACGGCTCCTAAGTTCTTGCATACCTGATCTGCCTGTCCTTCGATGGTATCTGCCTCGACAGCCCCTGTCGCCGGGTTGATCGGAACCTGGCCTGCGGAATAAAAGATTCCGTTGTGCACATATCCTTGTGAATATGGTCCTAATGCTTCTGGTGCGTTTGTTGTTGCTACTACCTTCATGATTTTCTCTCCTTTGCTTTTTCCAATAATTTCTGCACAATGCATAGTTCTTCCACCGTCTTACATTGTACTACTTTTACGGCGGGGTTATCAATAGTTTTTTCCACAAATCATTTTCCACAAATCATCTTACAGCCTTCAGATAATGCACCGCCAGCTGCGTGCGGTCCCGAAGTCCCAGCTTTTCCAGAATATTGCTGATATAATTGCGCACCGTCCCCTCGCTTAAGAACAGCTCCTGCGCGATTTCCTTATTGCTGTATCCTTCTGCCACCAGCGACATGACTTTTCTCTCTTTCTCACTGATCTCATACGCCGCCCAGTCAAAGGTCTTCTTCTCCTGCAGAAGCTCGGGGAGCTTCGAGACGATCTCTGTCCCAAACACCGTCTGCCCGGTCAAGACTGCCCGGATTGCCGGCAGGATGCTTGCGTAATCCTGCTTGAGCAGATAACCCTTGACGCCGTATTTTAATGCTTTCACGATATACTCGTCATCTGCAAATGTAGTCAGAAGCAGAATCTTCGCCTCCGGATATTCCTTCATAATCTGCTCTGCCGCCTCAAGGCCGCTGACTTTCTGCATCCGGATATCCATCAGCAGCACGTCCGGCAGATGCTTCCGGTAAAGCTCAATCGCCTCGCTGCCATCCTGCCCTGTCCCGGCGACCGTGACGTCTTCATCGGCCTCCAGAATGATCTTCAGCGCCCCTGCCACCAGCATATCGTCATCTACAATCACAATCTTCATATAGCCATCCTCTTTCATTTTCCCTGCATCCCATGATACACATCTGCCAGAATCCGAATCTTACGTCTCCTCATTTCTGCAATCAGAATCCAGATCTTGCGTCCCCTCATTTCTGCAATCAGAATCCGGATCTTGTGTCCCCTCATTTTTGCAATCAGATATCCGGATCTTTCATCCCCTCATTTCTGCAATCAGATATCCGGATCTTGCGTCTCCTCATTTCTGCACAAATCAGATATCCGGATTCACCTCTCATCCGTCTTCTTCGGCACGGTAATGTGGATTCTCCATCCCTTCTGTGTCTGAATCTCAAGATTACCGCCGAATGCATCCACCCGCTCCTTCATATTGCGTATTCCGATTCCTTTGTGTCTATCCTGCGTTCCCGCAGCATACGGCTTCTCTCCATATCTTCCGTCCCCGGACGTCCCGTTATCCTCTATGATCAGCTGATACATCCCCGGATGCTCCCGCGCCACCACCTGCACCCATGTAGCGTCACTGTGCTTCATCACATTATTCAACGCCTCTTTGACGATTGCAATGAACCCGTAGCGAATCTCCCGGGGAACCTCGTATCCCATATCATACACAAGCCTCGCCTGACAGAAAGTATACTCTCCCGTCAGGCTCTCCAGCACTTCCTTTAGATTAACCGCCTCGTCGTGCAGGTCATGGACGCTCTCGCGCACGCTGGTCATAGCGGCATTCAGCGTGTCCTCCAGCTGGTACAGGGGTTCCTTAAGACTGTCCTCTCCGTGGACCGCCTTCATCGCACCAACCATCAGGATCGACCGGGACAGCATATGTCCCACATTGTCATGGATCTCTCTCGCAATCCGGTTCCGTTCCTTAAGCGTCGCCGTGTAGATCTCGTAATCCTGCTTTTCCAGGATGCTCTGGTTCTTCTCCCTCAAGAGCATGTTCTTCTCCACACTGTCGTCCCTGGTTCTTCTGTATCTCGCATCCAGCAGTCTGTACCGTCCGGTCTGATACTGGATCATCCCGGCGATCACACAGCCCACAGCCGCAAAACAGACCAACGCCCGGTCAGGAGAAATATAAAGAGCCGCTCCCAAACAACATGCAGCGATTCCTGCCACATAGCCGCGTGCATCCAATATATCATACCTCCCGGACAGCCTGCAAGTCAGATCCACAGCCATTCCATCCGCGTCTGTCCCGCCCGCTTCCAACACATCCGCGTCCAGTCCCTGCCGAAGCCCTCTCTCTGCGGCAGCTCCGGCAACATCCAGCAGAGTGTATACCCCAAGAGGCACATAGATCAGAAGCTGGGGACATACGACCGAAAGAAAAAGAAACAGCAGCGTCATCCCAAGCCGAACGCTCCCTGCCCGTGCCAGACTGCTGCCGCACCCGTAGACGACCGCCGCAAGCGACGCCGCCACAAACGGAATATCAACCGGAATAAAAACTGCCGCCACAAGACAGTACATCCATATGACCGCCAAATCCAATGCCTGCTTCATCACAACTCCTCCTAAACCGCCATGCTTCCAAAGATTGTCAATACGATTCTGCCCAAATCAAATGAATACTTTAGAATAGACAGACTTTTCACAGACTTTTCGCATTACATTTGTCACATCTTCTTCTGACACCTGACACTACCATTATAAACGTCCCTGCATTATACTACAAGTACAATATACATCCGTATATCAGAGTACATCAGACTCCGTACCGATCCGGTACACGTTACTTTTACACCATTATGAAACCAGGAGGCGATTCTATGCAGTCAACCAACATCATCCAGATAGAAAATCTGGTGAAAAGATATCAGAACCTGGTGGCTCTTGACCACCTGAACTTAGAGATACAGGAAGGAGAGATCTTCGGGCTTTTGGGCCCCAACGGCTCCGGCAAGACCACCGCCATCAACTGCCTGCTCGCGCTGCTTAAGTACGACAAAGGCACCATCACCATATTCGGCGAACCCATGACTCCCGGCAGCTATGACATCAAGAGACAGATCGGCGTCGTGATGCAGAATGTCGCCGTATTCGAGCAGATGACCGTCCGTGAGAATATCGACTATTTCTGCGGCCTGTATATCCGTGACAAGGAAAAGCGCAGACAGCTCGTTGATGAGGCGATTGCCTTCACAGGTCTTGAAGACTTCACGAAGATGCGCCCTAAGAAGCTCTCCGGCGGTCTGTTAAGAAGGCTTAACATCGCCTGCGGCATTGTCCACAAGCCCAGGCTTATCATCCTGGATGAACCTACCGTCGCCGTAGATCCCCAGAGCCGCAACAAGATTCTGGAAGGGATCGTAGAATTGAACCGGCAAGGCTCCACCATCATCTACACCTCCCATTATATGGAAGAGGTAGAGCAGATCTGTACCCGCATCGCCATCATCGACCACGGGCATGTGCTGGCAACAGGAACCACGGAAGAATTGAAGCAGATGATCAAGACCGGCGAGACCATCACCATCGAAGCCATCGCATTGGACGAAGAACTGCTCTCTGGAATCCGCAATCTTCCCCACGTCTTCGATGTAAGCTATGAAGAGCAGACACTAAAGATACGGCTTGGCGCCGCAAGGCACAATCTGGTGCGCGTCTTGAATTATTTACAGGAGAAGGACGTCCGCTTCGGCAGAGTCTTCTCGGAACTGCCCACCCTCAACGACGTTTTCCTTGAGATTACAGGCAAAGAATTAAGAGATTAGGAGGGATTAGAATGCTGCATTTATTCAGATACCGTTTCCTGCAGATCATACGGAACTTTCCGAATATGTTCTGGGCTCTTTTATTCCCGATCATACTTGGCACCCTCTTCTACCTGTCCTTTGGAAGCGCCGGACTTGAAAGTACAGGGGAATCCAGCTGGGATGAGGTTAAGGTCGCCGTCGTCAAAGACAGGGGTACTTCGGAAAATGCCCGTGCCTTTGAAGAATTCCTGGCACAGATGGATGGGGAAATGCTGGATATCCAGGATATTTCCACGGAATCAGAGGCGCTTAAGGCACTGAATGAGGAAACCATCTCCGGTATCTTCTACGTCAGAGACACTCCTTCCCTGACTGTTGCCAAAAACGGCTTAAACGAGAGCATCCTGACTTCTGTTCTGGAAAGCTACAACCAGAACGCCGCCATGTTCCGTGAGATTGCCATGACCCGCCCCGAGAAGCTCATGGACGCCCTGAATGCCCTGGATGATTACCGGAACACGACTGCCGAAGTTTCCCTTGGCGGCAAAGACTTAGACCCCAATGTACAGTACTTCTTCGCGCTGGTCGCATACGCCTGCCTCTCCGGAGCATTCTTAGGCGTCCAGTCAAGCGTAGACGGACAGGCAAATATATCGGCGCTTGGCGCGAGACGCAGTATTACGCCGACACATAAGCTTACTCTGATCCTGATTGACATGACCGTGCTGTTTATGATTCATTTTTTCAATATCCTGATCCTGTGCCTGTACGTGACCAGGGTTCTGGGAGTCAGCCTGGGGGACGACATCGGCGCTCTGCTTCTGGTAGATTTCATGGGCAGCATGATCGGAGTCTGCTTAGGCGTCGCTATTGGATGCCTCGCCCGGATATCCTATGGAATGAAGATGGGAGTGTGCGTGTTATTCACACTGTTCCCGGGCTTCCTGGCGGGACTGATGTTCGGCAATATGAAGAATATCATCGAACTTCACTGTCCCCTGATCAACCGTATCAACCCGGCGGCGGTCCTAAGCGACGCGTTTTACTGCATGGGCATCTACAACGACATGGAACGGTTTACCAGATGCCTTGTGATTCTCGCCGTGATGAGTACGCTGCTGCTTACCGTTGCATTTTTAGGGATAAGGAGGGAACGTTATGACAGTATATAGAGGATTCCTTACGATTACCAGGCGGAATATCCGTATGGTAATCCTGTATCTTATAATCTTTCTGTCCATAGCAGTCATGGTCCAGAAGATGACCGGAGGAAATGCGGCCGAATTTGAACAGGTAAGCCTCCATATTGCCGTGATTGACCAGGACGGCGGAGAACTTGCCAGAGGGCTTGCAGATTATCTTGGACAGTACCATACTCTGGTGGATCTTCCTGACGATCCTTCTGTTATCCAGGACCGCATGTTCTATCGGGAGATCTATTACGCCCTGACCATCCCGGGAGACGTCGAGAACCGCTGCCTTTACGGGGACGGGACGCTTCCGGTGACGAAGGTTCCGGGCAGCAGCAGCGGATTCTATGTTGATCAGCAGATCGATACCTTCATGAACGCCGTCCGGGTTATGACCGCAAGCGGCATCCCGCTGTCAGACGCCATCCAAAGCGTCATTGACAGCAGCGCGGACAAGGCCGAAGTGACACTCATTGACAAGAATGGTTTCGGCGGGGAACAGCCGCTCCACGCCTTTATGTACCAGTATATGCCCTATATCCTGATCTCCATCCTCTGCTATTCCATGTGTTATATCATGATTGCCTTCCGCAACCAGGATGTGAAGAGACGGATGATGTGCTCGACAATTCCGGCACGGAACCAGAACTTCCAGATCATACTTGGGTTTGCCACGGTCGGAGCCGCCGTCTACGGTATCTGCACCCTGATGCCCTTCCTGATGTACGGGAAGACCTTCGCCAATGACCCGAATCTGCCGTACTACCTGCTCAACAGTTTCCTGATGACGTTGGTGGCGCTGTCGCTGTCCTTCCTGATCGGAACGCTGGTGCGGAGCGAAGAGGTCATCAGCGCCGTCGTCAACGTCGTATCCCTTGGTATGTCTTTCTTATGCGGCGTGTTCGTTGATCTGGAGATATTAGGGAAGGGCGTGCGGACCTTTGCACAGTTCCTTCCGGCTTACTGGTATGAAGTCGCTAACGAACTTCTGGCAAACAACAGTGGGTTCAGCCATGCGCAGCAGATGTCCCTTTATACCTGCTATGGGCTGCAGATCTTATTTGCCGCCGCGATACTGGGGGTTGCCCTGGTGATCTCACGGTTTTCGCAGACTGCTTAGTATAACTCAAAATAATCTTGAAATAACAGTGTTCGATATTCGTGCCAGCTGCGCGCCTGCAAGCCGATGTTCTCCACTCCTTTCGGTCCTTGCCGGACAAGCGCCGCCGGCACTTTGCAATGCAGCGGGCTTTGCTTTCGTCTAGTCGTTACCCTCCCTATATGCCTCCCCCAGCACCTGCTGCACCGCCGGGCAATTTGCAATCAGTCCATAGCGGAAATGAATCGTCCCTCCTACGGCATCATCCGCGCCGCAGGCCGCCATCTGCCTCTGAATCTCACCCCCGCCGTACCATGGATTATTCCCGTCTTCCCCGGCTTCCACCGTCTTATAGTCGGCAAGTCCTACATAGAGGCTTACATTCTTTTCCTCTGCCTCCTTCACCACACCGGACCACCAGCCAAGCAGCGCCGAAAAATCCGCTTTCGCATGTCCCATCTCCCAGTATAACTGCGGGGCGATATAATCCACCCAGCCTTCCCTCACCCAGGTCCTGCTGTCTGCATACAATGAGAAATAAGAAGAAAAGCCGCTGGTCGTCGCACTGCCCTCCGGATGCATGGTATTGCTTGCCCAGATTCCCGACGGGCTGATCCCGAACTCCATATCCGGATCTGCCTCGTGAATCGCCGCATCCAGACCGCTCACCAGAAGATTGACATTATTACGCCGCCAGTCGCCGATATCTGGAAAATCGGCTCCATAAGCCGCATAAGACGCTCCGTCGTTAAAGTCTGCGCCCGGATAGAAGTAATCATCCAGATGAATCCCGTCCACCTGATAGTTCTCCACAATCTCCATCACGCCGTCCGTCACCATCTGGCGTACTTCCGGTCTTGCCGGGTCAAAATAATATCCTTCCCCATACGGCACCACCCAGTCCGGGTGCTGTCTTGCCGGCGACCCTTCCGCCAGGCTACCCCACTCATCAGCATCTCTGGCAATCCGGTAGGGATTGATCCACGCATGAAGCTCAAGTCCCCTCTTGTGGGCTTCACTGACCCAGTATTTCAGCGGGTCAAACTCCGAGTCCGGCGCCGTCCCCTGCTGCCCGGTCAGATAGCGGCTCCACGGATAGATCCCGGATGGATAGAAGGCGTCCGAACAAGGCCGCACCTGTAAGAACACCGCGTTAAAGCCATTCCTGGCTGCGCCCTCAAGGACGGCGTCTGCCTGGGCGCGCAGTTCCTGCGCAGAGGCCGTGGGCGCGGCAGGATAATCCAGATTCTCCACACTGGCAACCCACACTCCCCGCATCTCCCGATCCTCTTCCCGCTTCATGGCAGATCTGGCGGCAGGCTCTTTCGCCGGCTTTTCTTCCGTCTTTCTCTCATGTACGCCAAACAGAACCATGGCCAGTATTATGAGCAGCAGGCTTACGACCATCTCCATCAATGCTTTCTCAAGTTTCTCCATTTCTATGTATCCTTCTGATTCTTGTCTTATCTATACTCTATTCGTCAAAGAAGCCTTTGATGAACTTAATCATCAAAGGCTTCTTTCATTTTATCCATAAAACCTTTTCTCTTCTTACCTGTCTTTGTCTCCTTATCGCCCGAAGCCGCATTCAGCGTATTGCCGGACAGCTCGTCAAACCTTCTGAGAGCCTCCTTTGCCTCTGAACTTAAGTGCTCCGGCGTCTGGATCACCAGCGTCACATAATGATCTCCGCGCACCTGTGAATTCCGGATGGACGGCACACCCTTGCCTTTCAGACGAACCTTGGTATCAGTCTTTGTCCCCGGCTTCACCGTATAGATTACTTCCCCGTCCACCGTCTTGACTCTGACATCCGCGCCAAGAGCCGCCTGGGCAAATGAAATCGGAACGGTCGAGAAGATATGCATATCCTGTCTCTGGAAGATCGGATGTCTGGAAACCACAACCTCCACCAGAAGATCGCCTCTTGGCCCGCCGTTTACGCCCGGTTCACCTTTTTCACGGATCCGCACACTCTGGCCGTTGTCGATTCCGGCCGGGATGGTCACCGCAATCTTCTTCCGGTTCGAGGTATAACCGGTTCCGCCGCAGTCCGGACACTTCTCACGGATAATCTTACCAGTCCCATTACACTCCGGACAGGTCTGGACATTCTGAACCATTCCAAAGAATGACTGCTGTGTATACACAACCTGGCCCTTCCCGCCGCACTTCGGACAAGTCTCCGGCGACGTTCCCGGTTTGGCGCCTGTACCATTACACTTTTGGCATGGATCCTTCAGCACCATATCCAGTTCTTTCTCACACCCAAACACAGCCTCCTCGAACGTAATCCGAACACTCTTACGGATGTTCATACCCTTCATAGGACCCTGACTGGCACGCCCTCTGCGGCTTCCGCCAAACAGATCTCCAAAGATATCACCAAAGATATCACTGAAATCCGCACCGCTGAAATCAAACCCGCCAAAGCCTCCGCCACCGGCTCCGCCTTCGAACGCTGCATGGCCGAACTGGTCGTACTGACGCCGCTTCTCCGGATCACTCAATACCGCATAAGCCTCCGAAGCCTCCTTAAACTTCTTCTCAGCCTCTGCGTCGCCGGGATTCATGTCAGGATGATACTTCTTGGCAACCTGTCTGTATGCTTTTTTGAGAGTCGCGTCATCTGCATCCTTGCTGACGCCCAGCACCTCATAATAATCTCTTTTTGATTCTGCCATTGTTTCTCCCTTTCTTTCCTCATACAAGAACTCCTGCCTGCGCGCTGGAAATGGCTGTTAGACCACACAGGCGGAAAATTCGACAACTTACAATCCCTTCTGTATGCTTATAAATTCTTCTTTATTATAATATGGCAGATAAATGCCGTATACAGACAATTATGAGGAATCCTGACAGGTTGGACCTGTTTGCCTGTTTCCTCATAATTGCCTGCGCATATCTGAAAATTCTACAGAAGTTTTCCCGGCTTATATTAAACCTCTTTGTAATCTCCGTCTACGACATCGTCGCCCTGGAAGCCTTCCGGCGCCGGACCTGCTCCTGGATTCGGGCCTGCTCCCATATCCGGACCTGCTCCTCCTGCCGCTGCTCCTGCCTGCTCATACATCTTGGTAAATACCTTCTGCGCACTCTCCATCAGCTTATCCTTAGCCGCCTTGATCTCGGCAACCTGTGCGTCAGTCATATCTTCCATATTCACCTTCTCAAGTACATCCTTAAGCGCCTTGCAGTCAGCCTCTACCGCGGACTTATCCGCCGCGTCAATCTTATCTCCAACCTCGCCAAGCGCCTTCTCTGTCTGGAAGAGCAGGGAATCTGCCTCATTCTTTGCATCGATCCCTTCCTTACGCTTCTTGTCCTGAGCCTCGAAAGCCGCAGCTTCCTTAACCGCCTTGTCGATATCCTCGTCGGACATGTTGGAGCCTGCCGTAATCGTAATATGCTGCTCCTTACCTGTTCCCAGATCCTTGGCAGATACATTTACGATACCATTGGCGTCGATATCGAAAGTAACCTCAATCTGCGGTACTCCTCGCGGAGCCGGTGCGATTCCATCCAGTCTGAACTGTCCCAGAGACTTGTTATCTCTTGCAAACTGTCTCTCACCCTGTACAACGTTGATGTCAACTGCAGTCTGGTTATCTGCCGCCGTAGAGAAGATCTGGCTCTTCTTGGTCGGAATCGTCGTATTTCTCTCGATCAGCCTTGTAGCAACGCCGCCCATGGTCTCGATAGACAGTGACAGCGGAGTTACGTCAAGCAGAAGGATATCGCCTGCACCTGCGTCTCCTGCCAGCTTACCGCCCTGAACGGACGCCCCAAGCGCAACACATTCGTCCGGATTCAGAGACTTGCTTGGCTCCTTGCCTGTCAGCCTCTTAACCTCTTCCTGTACCGCCGGGATACGCGTGGATCCGCCTACCAGCAGTACCTGGCCAAGCTCGGAAGCGTTGATGCCGGCGTCAGAAAGCGCTCTTCTGACCGGCTCGGACGTCTTCTCTACCAGGTCATGTGTCAGCTCGTCGAACTTCGCTCTTGTAAGGTTCATATCGAAGTGCTTCGGACCCTCAGCCGTCGCCGTGATAAACGGAAGGTTGATATTCGTCGTTGTCGCGGAAGACAACTCCTTCTTCGCCTTCTCGGCAGCCTCTTTTAATCTCTGGAGCGCCATCTTATCCGAAGATAAGTCCACACCTTCCTGCTTCTTGAACTCTGCGATCATATAGTCTGTAACCTTCTGGTCAAAATCATCTCCGCCAAGTCTGTTATTACCGGCCGTAGACAATACCTCGATGACTCCGTCTCCAATCTCGATGATGGATACATCGAACGTACCGCCTCCAAGGTCATATACCATAATCTTCTGCTCTTTCTCATTATCCAGGCCGTATGCAAGCGCCGCTGCCGTAGGCTCGTTGATGATACGCTTCACATCAAGACCTGCAATCTTACCGGCATCCTTGGTCGCCTGACGCTGTGCATCGTTGAAATAAGCCGGTACTGTGATGACCGCCTCTGTCACCTTCTCGCCCAGATATCCTTCTGCATCTGCCTTAAGCTTCTGAAGGATCATCGCGGAAATCTCCTGCGGCGAATACTTTTTCTCGTCAATCGTTACTCTGTAATCGCTTCCCATCTCTCTCTTAATAGAAGAAATGGTTCTCTCTGCGTTCGTTACAGCCTGACGCTTTGCCGGCTCGCCCACCAGACGCTCTCCTGTCTTGGAAAATGCTACTACAGACGGTGTGGTTCTTGCGCCCTCTGTGTTGGCGATTACTGTCGGCTGACCGCCTTCCATAACTGCCACACAACTGTTTGTTGTACCTAAGTCAATTCCTATAATCTTGCCCATGATAAATTCCTCCTGTTTTACCTGCTATCTACTATTAGTTATTACCATACTACCTCACTAAGTGCTCGGGTTTGTTCGATTCACTAGGCTCGAAAATACCTCGCCAAGTTCTTCGAACGACTTTCGCACTAAGTTCGTGAACTACCTCACTAAGTGCTCAATGTCAATTAGCCACTTTGACCATGCTGTGTCTTACTACGGAGTCGCGGTACATGTAGCCCTTCTGGAACTCTTCGGCTATAATGTTCTCGCCGAAATTCTCATCCTCCACGTGCATCACTGCATTGTGATAATCTGGGTTGAATTCCTGCCCTACTGCCTCAATCGGCTTGACCCCAACGCCTTCCAGCGTAGTCATTAACTGCTTATACACCTTCTCCATTCCCTGGATAAAGGGATCTTCCTTCTCTTCCTCCTTGACTGCCCCAAGACCACGCTCGAAGTTATCAACTACCGGAAGTATCTTATCTATGATATCTTTCGCACCTATCTCGTACATCTGGGACTTCTCCTTATCCGTACGCTTGCGGAAGTTATCAAACTCTGCCATCTGACGAGTGAGCCGGTCTGTCAGTTCCTCTATCTTCTCGTCCTTCTTGTCTTTCTTATTCTTCTTGCCAAAGAGCTTCTTGCCTGACTTCTGCCCGGCATCCTCAGCCTCTTCTTCCTCTTCTGTCCCGGCTTCATCCCCGCCTGCAGCTTCCTCACCGTCTTCTGCCTGGGTCTCTGTGGGATCTGTCTCTTCCGGCGCATCGGCCGCAGCCTCGCCTTCCAAAGTCCCGGCTGCCTTCTTCGCTTCTTCCAAAGCTTCCTTTACCATCTCTTCCTGGCTTTTCTCCTGCTGACTATCCAAGGGTTATTCCACCTTTCTTATTCTTTTTTATGAAACATCTGATCCAACTCATTCTGGAGTCGTTTCATAGATTTCAATACGTTCTCATAATCCATTCTCTTTGGTCCGATAATACCTATCGTTCCCTTCATGCCGTCACCTAATTCATAAGTTGCTGTAACAACACTGCAATCTTTCATGTTGCGGACAGGAGTCTCATTGCCGATATACACCTGAATCCCGGTGTTATCCTCCTTCGCCAGTGTCTGTGTCACCAGCTCTGTCAGCTGCTGCTTCTCTTCAAACGCATTGATAATCTCCTGTGCGCTCTGGTTATCGCTGAGTTCCGGATATTTGAAAATATTCGTGGCGCCGCTGGTGTAGATCTGCATATCCTCATCAATCTGAATCGCATCCGCCACCGCATCCAGAACATCGCTGATCACACTGCCGTGAATTCCGGCCTGTTCCTTAAGTCTTGCAATCAGTCCAAGATTGATCTCCTCGATCGCCATGCCGTTCAGCGTCGTGTTAAGAAGCATATTGAGCTTCAGCAGATTCTCATTACTTAGCGGCTCTCCTACATTGATGATCTTATTCTTGATGACATTGCCGCCAAGCACGATCACCGCAATGATCTGTTCATCGTCCACCATGGATAATTGTATGAACTTAATCTTATTGGAATTATTCATAGGGGTCGATACCATCGTCGCGTAGTTCGTATTGCTGGCCAGAACTCTTGCGGCCTGCTTTAGAAGCTGCTCCATCCGGTCTGCCTTGTCAAGCATCTGCTCCTCAAGTTCGCCAAGCTCCTGCTCCTTTTCTTCCATCAACATATCTACATAGAGTCTGTAACCCTTATCCGAAGGAATCCGGCCGGCTGACGTGTGAGGCTGCATGATATATCCCAGCTCTTCAAGATCTGCCATCTCGTTGCGGATCGTCGCCGAGCTTAAGTTGAGATCCGTGTACTTGGAAATCGTCCTGGATCCAACCGGTTCGCCGGTCTCAAGATAATTCTGGATGACCGCATGCAGAATCTTGAGCTTCCTGTCACTGAGTCCGTGTTCTGCTACCATCTATCCTCCTCCTTTCGGATTACCCTGTTAGCACTC
>CAMSTW010000025.1 GCA_947063855.1 uncultured Dorea sp. | reverse complement strand
GGTAGAATGCTAGCTTCCCAAGCTGGAGAGGCGGGTTCGATTCCCGTTATCTGCTTAAATTGGGTCAGGAATACGATGGAATCCGTATTCGTGACCTTTTTTGATACTATTATGATACTATTATGATATTATTTCTCATCATCCCGGCAGATTGCAGGAATGATCTTTTCATTCTATTGTTTTATCCTGCAAAAGCAGTGCCGATAATTCTTTGAAATGTCACTTTCCTGTCACAATACCCTGTTACCATATTCTTATCCGCAGAGTCAAAGCCCCCGCCGCAAGCAAGGGTCATCAAACTTACAGCACTGCCAGGCAGCGAGATATCCGGTCCCCCGCGCCGGCCTCCGGATGTGCCTGCAAGCGAAAATAAAACTGACTCCCGGCAATATACGATAGAAAGGAACAACACATCATGGAAATACTGCGATGCACAAATCTCACAAAAACCTATGCCCAAGGCTCCGGCATGGTTACAGCACTTGACCATGTAACTCTTTCTCTGGAACGCGGCAGCTTTACCGCCGTGGTAGGCGCCTCCGGTTCCGGAAAATCCACGCTCCTGCACATGCTTGGGGGCGTAGACCGCCCGACAGAAGGCAATATCTATATAGAAGACACCGATATCTCCACCCTGACCTTAGAACAGCTTGCCATCTTCCGCCGCCGGAAAGTAGGACTTGTCTATCAGTTCTACAACCTGATTCCCACCCTGAACGTGCGCAAGAATATCTTGCTCCCGGTCCTGCTGGACGGCGAGAAGCCAGACGAAGCCCGGTTTGGCCGGCTCGTTAAGACTCTTGGGCTTTCCGACCGTCTTACCCACTACCCACGGGAACTCTCCGGCGGACAGCAGCAACGGGTCGCCATCGCGCGCAGCCTCATCTACCAGCCCGCACTTCTCCTCGCAGACGAACCTACCGGCAACCTTGACCGCAAGAATTCCGATGAAACACTTGAGCTGCTTAAGCTGTCCAATCACCAGTATGAACAGACGGTACTCCTGATCACCCATGACGAGAAAACCGCGCTGAAAGCAGACCGAATCATCACACTGGAAGACGGAAAGATTGCATCGGACAAGATGACACACTGATGACAGCATGAAACACTGCGCGAAAATTCTATATGACGATGAAGATATTACAAAGAATTACGAGGTGACACAGCAATGAAAATATTACGTGAATACGTATGGGACACACTCCGGCAAAACAAACGCTCCGGCGTGATTATCATGACTGCTTTATTCCTCATGACAAGCCTGATGTCCTGCTTCTGCGGCCTTACCTATACCATGTGGACCGACGCCATAGTTCTCGAAAAATGGCATAACGGCGACTGGCACGGAGAACTTTTTGACGACACGCCCGGCAAATCTCTGGAGCAGATCAGGAATTACGCCTCTGTCTCAGCCGTACTGATCAAAGGGGCATGGGAGACGGCAAAGCTTCCCGAAACATCGGCAGATTTAAACTCAACAGACACGGCAAATACAGACACCGCCTCCCAAAAAGCTGCAAATCCAAGGTTTTACCTGATTTTCAGAGGAGCTAATAAGGAATACTGGGACTCCATGCCGGAAAAGTACAGCATCACAAAGGGCAGAATCCCCGCTTCCGAATCCGAAATCGTGCTGTCCAAGCAATATTTTGAAGACCATCCCGACACGCACATCGGCGACACACTGACTCTCCCCGTCGGATACCGCACATACGGCGGAAAGCCCTGCATGGACACCGATACCTACCATGAAGGGGAAGCATTTGAAGAAACCGGGACACGGACCTATACCATCGTCGGCATCATGGACGTCACCACCTCATCCGCCGTACCCGCATATACCGGCATGACAGGGCTTGACGAAGCATCCATCCTCCCTGACGACCTGATTACGGTCTACCTGCGTTTTCATCCCATGCGAAGCACCTACCGGGAGCTTCCCGCCCTTGCTAAGGCAATCGGTTACGAGCCAGATGAATACGGGGAATATACGCTCCGCTACAATACCGGCCTGCTGGCCGCCTACGGTATTTTTGCCCCGTCGGCAAAAGGAATGCCCATCCATCTGAGTAATCTTGCAATCCCGCTGATGTTCCTTTTATTCGCGGCATTCCTGGTAGGCGTATTCGTCCTCATCATCCATAACGCATTTATCATGTCCGTAGACGAGAAACTGATACAGCTTGGAACCCTCGCCGGAGTGGGAGCGACCCCAAAGCAGATAAAGAAAACGGTCCAGTCCGAAGCACTGCTTCTGTCCGCTATCCCCCTTCCCCTTGGGCTTTTTGCCGGCTGGTTCCTGACCCGGAAACTGTTTGATCTGATCAACGCCTCCAACGACCTGGGACGAGAAGCTCCGGACATCGTCGTGACCTTCGGGCTGCCCGCTGTCCTTCCCGCTATCCTGCTGTCACTTCTGACCGCATGGCTTTCCGCCCGGATTCCGGCAAAAAAGGCGGCGAGATTACTGCCGATTGAAATCCTGAAACAGGAAGGAACCCTTGATAAGAGCAGACGAAAACGAAGAAAAGAACGCAGGCGGCTGCATTTCCCCGGCATTACAGGAGAGCTTGCCGCAAACGCCGTATCGGCAAGAAGCCGTTCTTACCGGATGGCGACTCTCTCCCTGTGTATGTCCTTCCTGCTGCTTGCAGTCTTTCAATATGCAATTACAGTAAATAAAGCAAACGACGCCATTTTCCGGACAGACCCTGACGAGAGCGGACATATCTTCCTCTCCGTCAGCGACGGACGGCAGCCGGACATGGAAGCACTCCGCCAGTTAAAGACGGTAAACGGCGTCACAAAATCCCTGATCAGAAACTCCATGCAGTGCGCCGTCTGGGTTGAGAAGACAGATATTTCCAAAGATATAGACACGAATCTTGGCGGCATGGACCAGATCATCGCAAAGAACCGTTTCTCTCCGATCCGGCGGGATGGGAAATACCGGATACAATCGGTCATCTATGGTCTGGATGAAGAGAGTTTCCGCGATTACTGCGAACATATAGGCGTCGCGGCCCAGCCTTATTTCGATGATCCTTCCCGGGCAATCGTCTACAATCACACCAAAGACCCGATAAACAGTACACGCCGGAATGTGCTTTACCGGGAACTGCTCACTATCCATGAAGGGCAAAAACTGACATTTACGGAGAAAAATACAGATGAGATTGAAGGAGATTTTGAATTTACGTTAACTGCCGGGAATCTCACGGAGGAACTGCCGCTAAAGACGATGGTGTCTTCTAATTTTACACTGGCTATGGTCATGCCGATGAAGCATGTCCTGAAACTTGGCGAATCTTGCTGTGAACGCAGGCAGAATTCTACACAGGTGATAAACGGGGTATTCTGGGCGTCCGACTACTCATCCATCCGGCAGGCCACCGCGCAGATAGATAACGTCATCTCAAGCTTCTACGGAAGCGGCGATTATCTGCTGACGAACCTTGCAGAGGAAGAGGAACTTAACCAAAATGCACAGAACGTCATGAACTTAGTCATCACGTTCCTGACAGCCTTCCTCGCCGTAATCGGGCTGTCCAACGTATGGGCAAGCATTTCCGGCAATCTCCGGCAGCGCAGGCAGGAATTTGCCATGCTCAAATCCGTCGGGCTGTCTCCCCGGCAGTTGTGGCAGATGCTCCTTCTGGAGGGATTGACATTGGGATTAAAGCCGCTGCTCTACTCACTCCCGGTTCAGCTGGTTGTGCTGGCAGCATTGCTTACCGTGACGGAAATCTCCCTGCCAAAATATCTGCCCTTCGCCCCATACGGCATCCTGACCGGATACACCATACTGATTCTTCTGGCGATCGTCGGGGCTTATGCGGCAGGCGGGATACGTCTTCAGAAGGAGAATATAATCACAGTGATTAAAGATGATACTTTGTAGATGAATGACGGGCTGACCGGAAACCATGCTATGCTTCCGTCAGCCCTAGTGCTCCATCCGGCCAGAAATCGAAAACCAACAGAAAAGAGGAATCAGAGGAACGATTCATGAATTTATAAATGTTTCTTCAATAATGGCTTAAGATAGTTCTTTTTAAAGTCACGTATTGAACAAAAGAATTCTTGTTCCGACCTTGAAAATGAATTAGACTCTGCTTTTTCCGCAAGTAGTTCCATCGTACAAATCAGGTCAGCCGCCTGAAACAATTTATAATCTACAGGTTTTACTTTTCGGAACTCTACATGGGTATAAAGTGTATTAAAAACAGAAATCAGAATCTTAGTAAGTTCAATCTGCCCATTGTCATAATAGACTATAATGCGGTTAAACCGCTCCAGAAAATTTCGATGATCTTTAAGTATTCCTGCAATCACTTTTGATATTCTCGCTGTTAACGTAATTGCATCCGGACATTCATCTTTCCGTATTTTGGCACAAACATAATATAAATTCAATTTACGGGTAAAATTAAATAATGCGTTAAAAAGCCTTTTGCGTTCTTCCATAAGATCATTGGCATAAACGGATTCCCTGCGGATCAACGGTCCCGTATGGATGGCATGCTGTTTATATCCAATGTTTGTCAAATGACTCTCCAAATCCTCAATATTTTTACTAATATCAACATCCTGATTATGTAAGACCATTGCAACCAGATAATATGGCGCATGAAAATCATATGGCCCAAAATCACCTGATTCATCTATAAAAACACTTAAAATCTTTTCAGCCATAGATTATTTCCTTCATCCCTCTTTGATTTCCCTGACAAAAATAGCGGGGAAATTCCCCGCCGTTCGGTGGACCAGGGTCTTTCGACCAGCCCAATCAGTGATACCACTGACTTATTCATATGTTAATATTAACGTAAATATACCTCACTGTCAATTGATATTCATAAAAATTTCTGCAAAATTTCTGCAATAATATACTCATACTCCTAACACGGCATCACAATATACTCCACAATCCCTTCCTTCTCAATCATATGGTACGCGGCGGCCGGTATGCTTACACAGATTACCCCGGACAGTATCATCATCCCCGCCACAGGCAATACCGGTATCATAAACCCGGCGCCCATATAGTTCATGGACTGGTAGATCAGATACGTCACGGCAGTTCCGCAGACTGCTGTGACTGCCCATGCGCCCGCGGCGTACATAAGGCCCTCCGTCAGCAGCATCCGCTTCACCTGCCGCCCCGTCATCCCGATGCTTTCGAGTATGGCAATCTCTGCCCGCCTGTTCTGGATATTTCCGAGAAATGTATTGATGTAATTCATCACTCCAATCAATGCAAGGATGAAAGCAGCTCCAATTCCTATCTCCATCATATTTCCCTGCGCCCTTTTCACCTCTTCCATCGTCTTCATCCTGGATTCATAGGAATAATCTCTGGAATACGGGCAGCCTTCCATCACGCCAAGGACGGCTGATTCTGTCTCTTTGTACTCCTTTGACGGCTGATAGCCGTTTACTGTCTGCAATATGCGCTCCCGGATACTCTGGCGTGATTTCTCTTCCTTGTACCGGACGCCCATTTTGAATATAACAGGTTCATCCGCAAAGCTCTCCACCGCCTGACGGCTTACGATGATGGTTGGCGGGTATCCAAGCAATGCCGTATATGTGTTGTCATCCACCAGTCCGGCGATTTCAAATGTACGTGCATTTTCCTGATTCCCATACTCCGTACAGGTGACGTTCTCGCCTTTTACCTCGCCGTTTTCCAAATCCAGGCCGTTCTGGTACAAAAGACAGGTCTTCCCGCTTAAGAAATCTTCTTCGTCTGCCGGCTGTTCCAGCATTTCGTTCAGCGCCTCAAAATCTGCCTTGCTGATTCCTACAAGGGAGGAGCCGAAGTTTTCCGGAAATTCTTTATATTCCTCGATATCGTCCTCATAGGGAATGTTCATCCACATATCGTAAAATTCTCTCATCCATTGATCGGCAAATACAGGCTCCCAGGGTACGGTAATCTCCGTATAAATCAGCGGGTTGATCTCTTCAATGCCGTCGATTTCATTTAATTTCTCCATAACCTCCCCGCCGAAGATCTGAACACGCTCTTCCTTATTTTCTTTCTGGAGGGTATCATTTTTTATCACCATGTCAAAATCACGGTAGATGGAATTGTACTCCCTTGCCGCCTGCGACGCAAGAAGCGTCGCCATGCACAGGAACACGGACATGGCTGCTGCCAGCGACAGCATAACAATCCCTGATTTTTTCTTGTCCTTTGTAATCTGCTCCATTGCCATGCGCCGGATTCTTCCTGCCGGGCTTACTTGCCTCATAACATTACCGCTGCGATTGCACCTCTTACTCTTCTTCCTCACCCTAGTGTTCCGTCCAGTCAGAAACCGAAGTCCTGGACTTGATGGAGCGCTGGCCGCCGGACGGTATCCCAGCGCCTCCACAGGCGAACACGCCACAGCCATTTTCGCCGGTTTCCTCCCGGCAACGCAGACCGTAACTGCCGTAATCAACACCGTCAGCGCCAGAATCCCGGGATGAAATGCTACGGTAATCTCCCCGCCCTTGCCCAGATGGACGCCCAGAGCCTTCACCACCGACGGAACTACGAAAAACGACACGCCGCCGCCCAGCAGGACGCCGCCAGAAAGCCCCATCCCGCCGATCAGAAGCATTTGCCGCCGCACCAGCTGCCTGATCTGCCTTCCCGTCATCCCGATGGTCTGCAATAAGCCATAATAACGGATATTTCCCGCCACGGACAGATACAGGATATTGTAGATAAGAAGGTAGGCACACAGACATGTTACAAGGACAAGCCCAGCAATCCCACAGAGTATCCGCACCGAAAACGCGCTGTCCATCGTAAAAAGCACTCTCTGCTGTTTGCCCAGATTCATGGACTCTATAAACGCATCCTGCATCTTCTGTGTAATCAGCTTTTTCTCAAATTTCAGACAGATACGCCCGGAAGCGACGTCCGACAGCTCATATCCCGTCTTCTGGTAGAATTTCTCCGACACAAAAAACATACTTTTATCACCATAGCCGTCCCAGATTCCGCAGATACGAAAGGTCATTTCCTGCTTTTCGCCTCTCACACCGTAAACGGCAGAAAACTCATCTCCGATTCCAAGCCCTTGAAAACCGCATTTCTCCAGTGCATACTCTGTGACCATGACCTCGTTTACTTCTTTGGGATAGTCTCCCTTCACCCACTCCCGCGCCGGAGCCATGATCTCATTCCACCAGATATCGTCCGCCCAGCAAAGCGACACATTGGGCGTACTGTCAAATTCTGTCTCCTCGATATACCCTGACATGGCGCTGACTCCAAACGTGCGGATATCCGGGTTCTCCTCACAGTTCTTTTTCTGTTCCCTGGTGACGCCGTACATGATTGCATCAAAATCGCCTCCGCTCATACGGAGATTCTCAAGCCTGTGCATTTTAAAATAAGTCGTGCCTACGGTCATTACGCTAAAAAGCATGAAGGAAGACAGAAGGACCGCCAGAATCATCGTAAAGCTTCGCTGCCTGTGGCTTCTAAGGGAGCGTCCCGCCATGCGGGCGATGACCTGCATATTGTTATTCCTAAGCATGGAGATCACTTCCTTTCCGAATCTTTCCGTCTTCGATACATACAATCCGGTCGGCAAGCTGTGCGATGTCCTGGTCGTGGGTGATCAGGACGATGGTCTGCTGAAATTGCTTCGCCACGGTCTTGAGCAGCCCCAGCACGTCATGCCCCGACGCCGTATCCAGATTCCCGGTGGGCTCGTCCGCAAGGATGATTGCAGGTTTGGAGGCAATCGCCCTTGCAATCGCCGCCCTCTGCTGCTGTCCGCCCGACAGGTTGCCAGGATAAGCCTCCCGCTTTTCCGTCAGTTTCAGGACGTCTAAGAGCCCTTCCACGAAACTGTGATCAATCCGCTTTCCGTCAAGTTCGATGGGCAGTACGATATTTTCGTATATGTTCAGCTCCGGAACGAGATTGTAATTCTGGAATATGAATCCGACCTTCCGCCGCCGGAAAATGGCCAGTTCCTCCTTGGTAAGACCGTTAAGGCTCCTGCCTGCCACGATGACTTCTCCTTCCGTTGGGGTGTCTAAGCCGCCGACCATGTGGAGCAGGGTGCTCTTTCCGCTGCCGGACTTTCCGATGATCGCCACAAATTCCTGCTCTCTTACCCGAAAGTCCACGCCGTCCAGAGCTTTTACGGTGTTGTCTCCCAGTTTGTAATATTTCTTTAATCCTTTTGTCTCAACAATCCATGATTCCATTTCTCTACCTCCTTATGGATAACACGGATACTGCTATCCTTTTTGTAAGACCAGAATATCATAGAAAAATCACAAAGCAGTCACAATCCGGAAAAATCACAAAACTGTGATTTTTAAAAGCACCATCCGTTCCCGGCTGATGCTCCCGAAGTTTTCCCGGTGAAAACAACTGTTCATCCCATCTCCTTCACTTCACAGGTTGATTCAGAGCCCCCTTTCATCTTCCCGGCAGGTACATCGAAAACTCCGCCCCTTCCCCAACCTCTGACCGGACTTCAATATATCCGTCCTGCAGTTCCAGGATCTTCCTGGCAAGATACAAGCCAATCCCAATCCCGCTTTGCCCATGAACCTCCGGCTCCCGGTAAAACCGGGAAAATATCTCTGCCTGCCGCTCTCTGGCAATCCCTTTCCCCGTATCCCGCACGCTGATCTTCGTAAATACTTCCTGACGCCTGACCATGACATGGATACGCCCGCCCGGTTCGGTATATTTCACGGCATTATCCAGGATATTGAATATGGCTTCCTCCGTCCACTTCCGGTCATGTCTGACTTCCAGTTCCTCGCCGCAATCCACAGACAGCCGGATCTGCTTCTTCGCCGCCGACGGCACGATCTCCCCCACCGCCCCGGCTATGGTATCGTATATCCTCGCCTGCTCCTTATGAATCTGGATGATCCCTGCCTCCAGACGGGACATCTTAACCATGCTCTTAAGCAGGAAGTCAAGCTTCTTTGTCTGCCCTTCCAGATGGGAAAGGAACTCCCTGCCCCTCCCGGACACCTCTTCCTCCTGCAGGAATTCCAGATACAGGCGCATATTGGCAATGGGCGTACGGGTCTGATGGGAAATGTCCGAGATCAGCTCCTTCATCAGTTGCTTTTCCCGGACATTCGCCGCTTCCTTCCTCATCCAGATGTGCTGTACTCTCCACAGCTTCTCACTGCATCTTCCCCACAGGGAATCCTTCTCACTCTCCCCGGTTTCCTGAAAACCTTTGCCGGAGATGATATCGTCAAGCCCGCGCTCTACCTGTTCCGTAAAATGCCAGACTTCTCTTTTCATCCGATACATCCGCCACAGAGAAACTGCCGCCGTCCCTCCGGCAAATATCACCGCTCCTGCCGCTATCCAATCCATTGGTATCCCATCCCATATACATTCGAAATATATTTGTGATCCTCATCCTCAATCTTGCCCCTTAAGCGGTTGACGTTCACCGCCAGCGCGTGCCTGTCTACAAACTGTCCGCCGTTCTCCCACAGATGCTCTAACAGGACATTATAGGTAAGAAGCCTCCCCTGATTCAGGATGAATTCCCTAAGAAGCCGTAATTCCGTAGGCGTAATGCTTATGTCCTTTCCGTTCGCTCCGACTTTCGCATTGTCCAGATCTATTTTCAGATATCCGTCGTCAAATATCCGGTTATTTTCCGCAGGTGTCTCCGACTGTCCTCCGGCAATCCGCTTCAGGATTACCTCCATCTTCCTCAATAATATTTTCATGGAAAATGGTTTCGTCACGTAATCGTCCGCTCCCAGGTCGTAACCGGCGAGGACATCTTCTTCCAGGTCACGGGCCGTCAGAAACAGAACCGGTACTTCTTTCTGCGCCTTCACCCAACGGCATAACCCAAAGCCTTCCCCATCGGGGAGATTGACATCAAGCAGGACGAGAAGCGGAATCTCTTTTCTGCAAATCTCTTTCGCTTCCTGGATGGAACATGCCGATACCGCGGGATATCCCTTCTTCTCTATGGCATACCTAAGAGACATATTCAAGTCCTGGTCGTCTTCTACGATTAATACTTTCTGCATAGCTTTTGTTCTCTCCATATCTCACCGCTTAATTTTCTTTATTAATCCAGACAACACGCTTCTTTTGTAACCAATGATGTCCTGGAAATTTATGCATACCATTTCATCCGAAAACAGGCGTGTCCGTCTGCTGTATTTTCCGCATACAGATACCCGTTCTGTTCTTCCAGCACGGCCTTCGCAAGCGCCAGCCCGATACCCGCATTATCTTTGCCGGCGCCCTCTCCGCGGTAAAACCGCTCGAATATGTGCGGAAGATCCTTCGCTGCAAATCCATTGCCGCCGTCTTCAATCCGAAGTTCCGTATAGATGGGATTCTGCGTGCACGAGGCTGTAATCCTTCCCTCATCCGGCGTATGTTCCGCACAATTCTTCAGGACATTAAGCAGCGCCTCTTCCGTCCACTGGCGGTCTGCATAGATACAGCATCCGACATTCTCTGAGCCTCCACCTTCTATGGCAAATGTAATCTGCCGCTTTGACAGCACCTCCCGGAGAGACTCCTGTACAGACTCCAGAAGCTCCGTCAGGAAAAGCTTCTCCCTGTGGAACAGGATCCCATGGGAATCGAGCTTCGCCAGTGACAGCAGGCCGGATACCAGATTTTTCAGCCGTTCGATCTGGCCTGCCAACCGGCTTAGATATTCTTCTGTCTCAACAGTCTGATACTCTAAAAGAAGCTCCGTCATAAGCGACATGGAGGTCAGCGGCGTCTTTAACTGATGGGCAATATCCGCAATACGCTCCGCCAGGACTTCGTGGTTCTTGACGGCATCCTCTTTCGTACTCTGCAGCCTCATCACAGTCTTATAGATCTCATCTTCCAGATGGGAGAACTCGTCTTCATTACGGCTCAGCACGGCTCCCTCTCCCGCATTTACCGCCCTGATATATTCTGTTAATTCCAAAGTCCGGTTCTTCACCCGCCTGGTTTCCCTCCACCATATCCTGAATGTGATAAAGCCCGCCAATTGAAAGAGCAGTACAGCGATGATTACGGCAAAAGGAAGATACGAGCCCCAGTTTCGCATCGGCCGGTAACCAAAGGCTTCCAGAAATGCTTCTCCGCCATCTTCTGTATTTCCCCTAAGGCTCCGGGCAAAGGCATCCGATAACGTATCCCCATTTCGATTTCCCCCGCTGCTCTGGTCCTGCACAGAGGAATCAGGCTCTGACAGGAAAGAATCATTCCCGCCCGCGGCATCCGCCTCAACCACCAGACCCGCAATTCCTGCCACCGTCCGGTATTCATGCCAGCTCAAAACCGCCACCAGGATCACCCCGGCGGCCAGCCCCGGCAACAGCCAGAAGATACCATTTATCACTGCTCTTTTCCCTATATTCATGCCTTCTCCTTCATATCAGACTTTCCCCCGCTCCCCTATATGTCCCTTTCGTCCTGCCAGATATCTCTATGCTTTCTCTTCCATCCGATACCCGATTCCTCTCACCGTCGTGATACATGCGGTGTCATTAAGCTTCTCCCGCAGACGCTTCACCGCCACTGTCAATGTATTATCATTCACGAAACTGCCGTCGGCATCCCATATTTTCTCCAATATCCTTCCCCGGGGAAGGATGCACCCTTTATTCTCCATCAACATCAGAAGAAGCCGGTATTCCAGAGCGGTCAGTGATATCTCTTCTCCCCGGTCGTATACCAGCATTCTTTTCCGGTTCAGACAAATATCCCCGCAGCAAAGCACATCCGGCCTGCCCGATCCATCCGTTCCCGCAGTCATCTCCCCGGATGCTTCTGCCGCTGATACACCTCCCGCCGACACTCTCCTTAAGACCGCCTGAATCCTGGATTCCATCACAGCTATATGGAATGGTTTCGTAATATAATCATCTGCCCCCATGTCAAGTCCCCGGGTGATATCCGCCGCATCGTCCCGCACAGTCAGGAAGATAACCGGAGTATCATGTGCCTGCCTGATCCATCTGCAAAACTCATATCCGCTCCCGTCCGGAAGATTCAGATCCAGCAGTATCAGGCGAATCTCCTCTGAAAAAAAATCTTTTCCTTCTTCTATACCGGCGCAGGCAATTACTTCATAACCCTTCTTCCCCAATGCTGACCGGATACCAAAGCAAATCGTCTCATCATCTTCTACCAGTAATATTTTTATCACGCACATCCCTCTCTTCACTATTTTTTCATTATATACAACCCCAAGAGGGAAGTCCACCCTTTTTCACCCCTATATATTTAAAAAAACGGAAGCACAGAAAACGCCTCCTTTTTGTTCTGTCCGCAGTACTCCGTTGTAGCGGGACACAATATCCCGTACAGACTCAAGCCCCAGTCCCGGTCCTTCATGTTTTACAGACAGAAACCTGCCCTCTTTATCCTGCCTTACTTCTCCCTCCATGGTATTGTCTATTGTAAAATAAAGCGCGCTTCTATCGGCCTTTCCCCGAAAAACAATCCGTCTGTCTTTACTTTTCTGTGCGGCGCAGGCGTCGACAGCATTTTCCAGAAGATTACCCAGAATCACGGACAGGTCGCTTCCCGCGATACCCGTCTCCTCCGGAAGCGCGGCGTGCACAGTAAAGTCAATATCATGCTCCTTTGCCTGCTGGGCGAAGTACAAAAGGAGAAGATTGAGTGTATAGTCGGGACAGAATATGACAGAACTGTCCTCCGGAAAGGTTTTAAGCCAGCCTGCCAGATATGTTTCCAGCTCCTCATATTTTTCATCCCGGAGATACCCTTCCATAACCACGGCATGGTGCCGCATGTCATGCCTGGCCTTCCTGGTCTCCATAATCTTATTCTGCAGATAGTTATACTGCAGATTCTCAAGGCTTAACATATGATTCTTTTTTTCCAGGGTCATATTCTTATCATATTCATTTACCAGCATGGTCACAATATGATAGATGAGAAAAGCGCCCAGATTTATGCAGAATAGAAATACACTGTGGGACGGCATAAGGGCAGCCTCCAGGCTCGTCTTCCCGCTGCCATACAGATGATAAAACCATATCACATAAAAGGTGGCGGGAATCAGCCACAGATACCGCCATGCCGAGTGTCTTGCTTCCTTCTTTACAGCCTTTGTATACACCCTTTTTATATAGATAAACAGGGGCAGAAGCGTGCATATCTGTACCGCGGCCATAACCACAGAGAAAGACCACCGGTACTGTTGCCTTGCCAGCACAGGGAAGATCTGCCCCTCAATACATTTCGAACAGACAACCACAAAATCAGCAATATTAGAAAGCATGAGCAGCGTAAATAAAATCTTGCCGGGATGCGCCTTAACGGCCCAGAAATAAAAGATAAAATAAACCGTTGTGCTAACCGCGCTTAAGATTCCTCTTCCGGAAGAAAAAAACAGCACTGCCCACAGTAAAAGTCCCGTTTGAATCATCAGGACAAGCGCAGACAGAAGGGTTATTCTCATCTTCGAACAGCGCAGGCTCCCTCTGAAAGGATAAAGGGCCAGAATCAGATAAGGCAGAAAATTTAAAACAGCATACAGTACAATTTCCATCCATCTGTAAAAATCAGGCATTATTCTCTCATCTCCTTCCTCATCCTTTCAAAGCAGAAGTCCACATAAGCCCCCTGCACCTCTTTCTCTTTTCTCCGGCTCAGGTATATGATCTCCCCGTTACTCATCTCAAAAAGGCTGCCCCTGCTGTCCGAGACCTCATAAAAATTCACCACGATCCCTTTCGAGCAGCTGCGAAAATATGGATATTCCCAAAGCAGTCCCTCAAACTCTGCCTGCGAGATCCGCGTCCGTATATCTGCTCCCTTTTTGTTGTGAATGGTAACAACATGATTATAATACTCCGTATAAATGATATTACGCAGAATCACCTGCTGTCCGTCCGGCAGAACAAGAAAACGGTTTCGTTCATACTCCTCCAGGTTCAGCCTGTCAAGCATGGCCTTTACTCCCTTTTCGGTAACAGGCTTGCGAAGGTAATACCGTGCGTCTACCTCATAGCTTTCGCTTGCAAACTCATTGCCGGAGGTACAGAACACAAGCCGTGCCTCCCTGTCCCTTTCCCGGATCTTCCGGGCAGTATCAATGCCGTCCATACCGTCCATGTAGATATCCAGCAAAATAAGCCCGTAGCTATAGGGTCTCCATACATCCAGAAATTCCTCGGCGCTCCCAAAAGTATCTATCTTGCCCACTGTACAGGAAAGCGCGGACAATTGGGTTTCTATCATCCCGGTAAGATACTCCCGTTCCTTTTGATCATCATCTATAACAGCAATTTTCATAATTTTCTCCATATCTCAGACAGGCCTTAAAACACCTTCATCATACCATAATGTATAAATGAAAACAACTTTGCCATTTTTGCCGTTTGAGTCAAAAAACTGCCGTTCCGGTCTTTTACTGCCGGCCGTCAAGAAACTGTACCGAAATAACGAATCTGTTCTTATCACTTCTCTTATATCTGTCGATAAATATATAAACTGTCGTTTTATTGTCGATACATAATAACTGCAGAAGCATAGACACAAAAGAGAACCTGCAGAAAATGAAAGGAGACATCTGGCATGATAAAGCGAATCAAGAATCTGAAGATCAGTTTTAAGCTCTACATTCTTGTGGGCGTCGCACTGATCGGCATGCTCATCATCGGAGGCATATCCTTCTTCCTGATGGGCCGAATGAACGAAAAGACAAGCGACATCTCAACGAGCTGGCTTCCAAGCATCAGCACGGCCCGGGACATGTCCGCTACGATTTCCAATATCCGGCTCAATGAGCTGGGATATCTCACCGCTATTTCCGGCGAAACAGCCGAATCAAGCCTTGAGTATCTTGAAAAAGAGAAAGAAGAGATGGACGCGCTTCTTGCGAAATATGAAGGAATGATCGATGCAGAAGAAAAAGCCTTCTACGATACTGCCATGGGCTTCTGGACACAGTACAGCCAGGCCGACGACAGATTAATGACACTTGCGAAGCAGGGTAAGACCGAAGAAGCCCGCGCAATCCTGGAAGGAGAGTGCGTCAATCTCTACAATTCCCTGAACAGCGCCTTTAATGAGATCATCACTTACAACGAAGAGGGAAGTTCCGAGGAAACCGCTTCAAGCATCAAGCTGTACAGGGACGCTACGATCTTCCTGATTCTCATTATGGCCGTCATTATCCTGATTGGAGTATACTTCTCCTTTGTGATCATCCGCGGTATCAAGCTGCCAATCTTTGAGATCGAACAGGCCGCCTCCCAGATGGCGCAAGGGGATCTGGACATAGACATTTCCTACACTTCCAGGGACGAACTGGGCGTCCTTTCCGATCAGGTGCGCGAGCTGATCCGCAAGCTCCAGATGATCATCGATGATGAGAATAAGTTCCTGGCACAGATGGCTTCCGGTGATTTTACGGTAGATTCTACCTGCGAAGGCGAGTATACCGGCGGATTTCACCCTCTTCTGGTTTCGTTCCGTGCGATTGCCGATAAGCTCAATCATACGATCTTACAGATCAGCGAGAGTTCCGCGCAGGTAGCGAGCGGTTCGGACCAGGTATCCAGCGGAGCACAGGCACTTTCCCAGGGAGCCACGCAGCAGGCCAGTTCCGTGGAAGAGCTTGCCGCCACCATTAATGAGATCTCCGAGCGGGTGCGGCAGAACGCCGAGCATGCACGCCAGGCCAACCAGATGGCCGGTTTAGTCGGCAGCGAGATGCAGGAGAGTAACACAAAGATGCAGGAGATGATAAAGGCCATGAACGATATCAGCAGTTGTTCGGATGAGATCGGCAAGATCATCAAGACGATCGAAGATATCGCTTTCCAGACCAATATTCTTGCACTGAACGCCGCCGTAGAAGCGGCGCGCGCCGGCAACGCCGGCAAGGGATTCGCCGTTGTTGCAGACGAAGTCCGTAACCTTGCCGGAAAGAGCGCGGAAGCTTCCAAGAATACCTCTGCATTGATCGAGAATTCCTTAAGGGCCGTGGAGAACGGAACCTTGATCGCCGATGAAACTGCCAGGTCTCTTCTGCAGACCGTGAAGGGCGTCGAAGAGGTGACCAATATTATCAGCCAGATTTCCGAAGCAAGCGATAATCAGGCCGATGCCATAGCCCAGATCACAACGGGGATCGACCAGATCTCAAGCGTCGTACAGACCAATTCCGCAACCGCCCAGGAGAGCGCGGCGGCAAGCGAAGAATTATCCAGCCAGTCCCAGCTTATGAAGGAGCTGGTGGGCCGGTTCCGGCTGAAAGTCTAACGGATACAGGAAAGGGATTGAGGAAAATGAACTCTGACATTTTCTCAATCCCTTTTCCAAACCCGGGGAATCATTCCGCCAATATGATGGTCCCATACCCCTTCAGGCAGACGCTCCCTTTTCTTTTCTGTCCTGAACACAAATCCGTCATCTCCTGCTTCAGGCAGATCTCCTGTTCCACGGCAGAATAATTCAAGATAAAGTAATATCTCTTTCCTTCCTTCGCTCTGACGCATAATTCACACTCCCCCGGAAGCTCTGCTTTCGCTTCATAGGGGCTGAGAATTCCCACATACGCAAGTAATGCCTGTACGGTATCTCTGGTAAATGTGCCGCCGAAATGAAGTACCCTGCCCTTCCCCAGCGCATGCTCTGTAAGCGCCGGCTTCCCTTCATAGTAATTCGAAGTATAACGGGCCAGTACCTTCACATCCTCGCTTGCGGCTTCAAGGATGTCATTAAAAATACCCGTATCAAGCTGTCTGCCGTCCCACTCCATACACACGGTTCCATCCACGGCTCCGACGAACGTATACTCCTCCACCGCCGTACCGGTCAGATCTGCCAGCAGTCCCGGCATAGGCGCCATCACACATCTCCCATGCGCCTCCTTCTGCCCGGTACGCGCGCCCAGGATCAGGCAGCCGCCCTTCTCTACATACTGTCTCAGGACAGCCGCCCTCTTCTCTGTCAGGATCAGCCCGTGAGGATAGAACAGAACCGGATATTTCCCAAGCTCATCATACTCTGTGCTGTCCGACAACTGCACATAATCCATGGGCGTATGACTCAGCTGTGACGCCGCGAAGATCTCCTTCTTACTTGCCTTCTCCACCCGGCTGTGCCATACATCTACATCCGCATCCCAGAGATTGTCATAATCCTCCAGCACCCCAAAGCTTGCCAGGTATCCGGCGCCCGCCAGAGCCTTCACCGGTTCAAGCCTCTTAGAAAGCTCTGTGACTTCCCGAAGCTTCCGGTTATCCCGGTTGTCATAGTCCAGAATCCCGTGCCAGTAGATCTCCGTCCCTACCGTACAGGTGCGCCACCTAAAGAAGCTGACATAATCTGCTCCATGGGCGATACTCTGCATCGCCCAGAGCGTCATCTGCCCCGGCTTGGGCGCCGGCGCTTCCATCCGGGTATTCCATCCATTTGCCCCGGACTGCTGCTCCATAATCCCAAAATGCGGACAGACAGAACGTACTCTTGAGAGATGACTGCTCCATTTCCTGTCATTCAGGCTCTTACTGTGGATCGGATCCTCCTCAAGGCAGTATGCGAAATTGGGGTAGGAATCATAAGTATATACATCCAGCGCCTCATCCATCAGCCTGTGATTATCCAGATGGTTGAACATCCCGTTCGTCGTGATAAAATCGCCGGGTTTGGTATATCTGCGGATAATATCGCTCTGCATCTTACAGAACGATATGGCGCTCTCGGAAACGAAACGGTAATACTCGAGAGTCAGATGCGGGTTCGAGGAATCATGGATCGTGGTGCGCGGCACATAGATCTCGTCCCAGTCCGTATATTCCTGATTCCAGAAAATCATCCCCAGCTCACGGTTCAGATTCTTTAGTGTCCCGAATCTGTTCTTCAGATATTCACGGAACGCCATCGTGTCGCTCTTTGAATAGAACACGTCCACCTCACAGTTCATCTCATTGTCAATCTGCCATCCGATCACACTTGGATGAGACGCATAATGCCCCGCGAACTTCTCGACAATCCTCGCGCTCAATTCCCTGTAGACCGGCGAATTATAATTGTAGTGTCTGCGCATGCCGTGACGGAACTTCACTCCGTCCATCCGGCAGTTGAGCACCTCCGGGTACTTCTCTGTAAGCCACGCCGGCGGCGTGGCTGTGGGCGTGCCGAAGATGACCTTCATACCGGCCTTACACGCCGTCTCCATGAAGCCGTCGAAGAATTCATAGGTGAATACCCCTTCTTCCGGTTCTACCTTACTCCACGCAAATTCCCCGATACGGATGGTCCTGATGCCGGCGGCTTTCATCCGTCCAAGGTCTTCCTCCCACAGGCTTTTATCCCAATGCTCCGGATAATAGCAGGTGCCCAGGGTAATAGCGTTCCACTGGAAATTCTGCGGTTTTCTCATCGTCATTGTCCCTCGCTTTCTGTGTAAATTGTATCAATAACTGCTATATCTGCATTTTAACCTTACATTTCTTTTTCCAACATGCAATTCCGTATTTCCTGATATTCTTCATCCCGTCCTCTATGAGCCTTGAAGCATATTCCCTGCTGCGGATCTGCTTTAACGCCTCCTTGCATCCCTCTTCAAGATCCCCGTCTTCTGCATATTTTACTTCTATCATGATTCCCGTTTCATCCTCTGTCTCCACAAGAATATCACTGTAACCTTCTCCTGACTCCGCATTCGAACTGACGTCCCAGTCTTCACGGTAACTAAGCAGTCCAATCAAAATACCATGATAAAAATTTTCCTTCCTTGCGCTTCGCACAGCCGTATCACGAATACTAATAGTTTTCTTCAAATAAACTGTAAATTGCGTCTCTATAGCTTCTGCATCCGCACTGACAAATGCATCGCAGAATGCATCCAGCCTTGTCTTATCCTTTCTCACCTCATCCTGAAACCATTCCAGAATCTGCTCTGCAAAAATCTCTCTAATCTCCCGATTGGGTATTGCAAGCTGATAAATATTTCCCTCTGCTTTGCCCCGCTTCGTCAGATACCCCGTAGTGAAAAGAACACTCCAGACATTCTCTATACTCTTGTACAGATCCCGGTAAGTCAGTTCCTCCTTCACCTTTTTTGCAATACACTCCCCGGCAACCAGCCGCTCAATCTCCCCCCGGGTACTCTGCTTTGCCATCTTTAGAAACTTCCTGATAATATCATTGCCGCTGGTATTGATCCAGAAGGCTCTGGGCCTGGCATCTGGTTCCGCCTTCAAAAGATCCACATAATTAATCACGTCCCACGGGCAGTATATATCTGTATTACCAATCTGATAGCCGTCATACCATTCCTTTATCGCAAAATGCGCATTCGTAAGCCCGTAATATTCCAGCATTGCTATTACTTCTTCATCCGAAAATCCAAAATATTCCTGAAACCGCACATCAGGGACTGCATACACCTTAAAGTTATTCAACCCTGTAAAAATGCTTTCCTTCGCAATCCGCAGGCATCCGGTCATCACAGCAAATTCAAGCGAATCGTTACCTTTTAGTACCCTGCTAAACAGATTCCGTATCAGATTGACCATCTCGTCATAATAATCTGCCCAATAAGCCTTATCAAGCGGCACATCATATTCATCAATCAACAGAATTACCTTCTGGTTATAATGTCTGCTAAGAATCTTCGATAAGACTAAGAGACTCCCCCTCAGCACCTCCTCCTCCATAACAAATCCCTGTCTGTTCTTTTTATCCACCTCTATCAGCTGACTATATTGTTCTTTCTCCCCCTCGTTAAGCCGGCTGCTTTCCAGCAAAAACCGGAATCTAAGCGCCTCATTGCCAATCACGGAACATAAGGCGGCCCTGGCTCCTTCAAAATCTCTGGAATCAATATCCTTTAAAGTAATAGAGATCACAGGGAACCTGCCCATATACTCCTTACACAATTCCTTCTCTGCCAAGATCTTAAGTCCGTCAAAAAGTGTGCTGTCGCATCCATACTCAAAAAATGTTTTCAGCATGTTCATATTCAAGGATTTGCCAAATCTCCTTGGCCGGGTAAATAAATTCACTTTCCCCCAGTTTTCCAGCATTTCTTTAATCAAATATGTTTTATCCACATAATAAAAACCCTTGGTACGTATCTCCTCAAAATTCTCAATCCCGACAGGCAATTTTAAAGGTAACGCGGTTCCTCTTCCATCTTGATCCATCATGAAAAAAGCTCCTCCTTCCGTTCCAAACCATACCGGCAAACTTCGCCATACAGACGATACTCATTCACGTCTCATTACTTATAATATACCCAATCACCTGCGGTTTGTACAGCAAAAATCTTTCACATTCCTCCCTAAAACTCCTCCTCATCATCCTCTGCCGGCCTCCACGCCTGTCCGAACTTCACGTCCCTGAATAACGCGGCCAGCCCTGTGATCTGTTTAAGTCTTAGGATCTCATCCTTATCCATACCCAGATGCCGGGAAATCCACGCATCCGAGCGTCCCAGTTCGTGAAGCTCCTTCACGATATTTCCCATCAGATCCACATCATGATTCCCTCTGGCACGGTTGTGCCGGATCGTACTTGCGATCCGCTGATCCAACGGCTTATCAATCACCGACACCGGAAGCAGCCCTTTCTCCCGTTCATAGATATCCGAATGCTCCATCATGATGCGATACCGGTGGAAACCGTCCACAATCACATACTTATCCTCAATCTTATCATGATAACAGACCACCGGCATGGTGTATCCGTCATTCTTAATACTTTCATAGAGCAGCCGCATCTCCGGCGGCGCGACCGCATTGGGATTATAACTGTTGGGAACCACCTTCTCAACCGGAACCGCAATCACGTGATAGGCAGGACTTTTATACTCCATAATTCATCTCCTCCACACTCTTATATTTGTGCCGTATCATATCAATCCTTCTCTGCTGGTCCCTGGTCATCCCAAATCCCATAGAACGGCAGATATGGTCATTCTTCAGGATACAGCAGCACATCCTCTTCCAGCTTGGAATATCCTTCGTTGACTTGATGTCGTCCGTATCATCCGGAATCTTTCCTATGAACACGATCCTCGACTTCTTCCGCAGCGTATAATTGGAGACGCCGTTCCGTTTGATCTGATAACCATGCTCATAGAGTTCCTCTATGACGTCTTCATCCAGTCCGCCTCCCGTCTCATGCCAGAACTTGATCGAAGTATTGAATTTCTTCACATAATTATTGCGCAGACGGACAGGCAGCGTATCCAGCAGAAACATCGTATAAGACTTCCAGGTATGTCCCTCCGGAAGAGTAATATTCCTGTACCCCATCGCCTTCGACCTTCCGTAAATGGCGCCGAAGTTCGCGCCTTTCACCCTGCCGACCAGCTTCACCCAGATCTCGGGATCAATCACTCTGTAGAGATTAAGGGAATCTTTCGAATAATCATTAAACGGCGAAGCCACCCGCATCTGCGATATCTTCAATCCCGCCATATAATAGAGGTCATAGAGATGATTGTAATCATAATCAAACAGATAATTCGCATGCCAGACATCCCTGGTGGTCCAGTCATAGAGCGGAGATGCGCACCAGACATCCTTGAACTGCTTCGTGATCCAGCATTCCTCCTTGTACCCGAACTTCTTATTCAGGAAACCGCTGTATCTCTGCAGGGACTCGTCCGCGCGTATGCCAAGAAGGCATACCGTCTTCGCATTGCCGTGGGAGATCCTGTACCACCTGCCGAACTGTCTGGCAAGATCCTCCTGATGCATACGGTAACGGTAGGTCGTAATGGGGTTATTCTCCATATTGACCACATATGCCTTCTTAGGCATCTTTCTGACCCACAGTTCCTCCTTCTTGTCATCCCAAGGATACCAGTACATCTGATAACTGCTGAGAGCCGTCCGGGTCGCCATTGGAAGACACACCCAGTACGGCTCTACATCATCCTTAATCCGTTCAAATGTACGCTCCACATATTCCGATGTCACGGTGTACTGTGCCTCAAAATCCTGATGAAAAACACCGATTCTTTTCCATGGAGCATGCTTCTGCTGATAATCCAGAACCAGATTCAGCAACAGCCCGCTGTCTTTGCCGCCGGAAAAGGAGACATAGATGTTGTCAAATTCTTCAAAAATGAACTTTATACGGTCCTGAAACGCATCGTATACATTCTGCCCTAAGTATTCTCGTACCATATCTTTCTCCTGAGTATAAAAATTACCAAATTCTGGAAACTATATGTGTGTTAATTTATCATAATACGTCTGCGAATTCAACAAGGTTTGTCAAATATTAAGAAAACTTTTGCATTATATAAACACAGAAGAGAGCCGGGACTACCCCCGGCTCTCATTTCTTAATATTTACCTACCCAGACAGTCATCTCACCGGCCCCTCTGTTGTTCCAGAGATAGTAGGGGATAAATGTCAGCGTCTGTTCACTATATGATTCTTCTATATCTGATGCGTATAACGCGCCGTTCCATCCGTCGCCGGACAGTCTTCTGCCTCTTCCTCTCAGTTCTGTTGTTCCCTCAAACGCCGCTCCTTTACATACCTCTATCTCTTCTTTCGTATCAAGCGATAACCTGTGCAGTTCATCTCCATTATCCGCCTCCTCAAGGCAGTATACCAACGGGCCTCTGGATACCGCGGCCTTGCCGATATTCTCTTTCACGGACGGGTTCGAGCGGTTGATGCGTACCGGCATATCAAAGGAGAGCTTCACACAATCTCCTGGTTTCCATTCTCTCCGGAAATGGATATATCCGTCCACATCTGCGAACCGGGTCTCTTCTTCTCCGTTCAGACGAATGCTTACGCCGTCCGCCCATCCGGGCATACGCAGTGCGAGGTCATACATCTCTTCCCGGCATTCTTCCACGGTAACCTCTGTCTTGGGATTCCACGGCAGTCCGCTCTTAATCCCAAGCGTCATACCGTTCTGCGGGTTCTTAACCCGGCCGCCCACATAAAGATGCAGATACATGACCGACTCATTAGCCGTAACCGCATAACTGCCAAGAGACGAGATCAGTCTTGCCAGGTTCGGCGGACAGCAGGCGCACTCGAACCACGGCTGGCGTTCGTATTCCACATGCTTCTTCAGCTGATCCTTCTGACAGGCCTTAGGATTAACCTCAAGCGGATTCACATAGAAGAACTTCTTCCCGTCCAGAGACATCCCGCTTAAGCACGTGTTGAACAACGCCAGTTCCATCACATCCGCATATTCGCTCCTTGGTTCCACCTCCAGCATACGCCTTGCCCAGAAGATCAGTCCGATGGACGCACAGGTCTCCCCGTATACCGTATCATTCGGCAAGTCATAATCAAAGGTAAATGCTTCGCCATAATCCGAGGAACCGATTGCGCCGGTGATATACATCTGCTTATGGACTACATTATCCCACAGTCTGGTACACGCCTCCCAGAGCGAGGTATCCCCCGTCTCCTTCGCCGCCGACGCCATCCCGGAATAGAGATACGCCGCGCGGACGGCATGGCCTTCTGCTTCCTTCTGCTCGCGCACCGGTTTCCCCGCCTGAAAATACTGCTCCTGAAACAGACTATCCTCCCAGTAGTATGTATTCCCGTATTTCTCGCGCTCCAGCTTAAAATACAATGGTTCCTGCCCCCGTTCATCTATAAAATACTTCGCCAGATTCAGATACCGCTCTTCTTTCGTCAGACGATAGAGGCGCACCAGAGCCATCTCGATAATCTCATGCCCCGGATATGCGTGAAGCTTCCCTTCTTCCGGTCCGAATGTCCCGTCGATGCAGTCGGCAAGCCGGATGACCACATCTAGAAGCTTACGCTTCCCGGTTCCTTCATAATAGGCAATCCCCGCCTCGATCATGTGTCCGGCGCAGTAGAGCTCATGGTTATTCATCAGATTGGTCCATCTCTTCTCAAGCCCGTTGATGATGTAATAGGTGTCCAGGTATCCGTCCGGCTGCTGGGCCGCCGCAATGATCTCAATCGCCTCGTCTGCCGTGCGCTCCAGCTCTTCATCCTTGTGCCAGGATAAGACATACCCCACTGCCTCTAACCATTTGGCCACGTCGCTGTCCTGGAATACGCGTCCCTTGAATTCCCCATCTTCCAGACCCGCCGCAATCTTAAAATTCCGGATACAATGGCTTGGCGCCGCCCCTTCTACCTGGTCGTTCAGCGCCCTCCACTGGTATGGAATCATCTGTGTGCGGACCGTCTCCTGCTTCTTCGCCCAGAACGGGTCGTCGATCTGGTACGCGTCCGCCGGTAAAGGCTCCGTGTAAATCCTGCTGTTCATCTCATGCTTCCCCCTGTTCGCTGTAGTTATCTTTGTATACTTTCCATCCTCCGCAGGATGATCTTACTCTTTCTCTAGTATAACAAACCTTATTACTTTTTCCAAGATAGTATTTCCGTCCCTTAAACAACATTTCAACCGTACAGGCAGAAAACTTTTATTCTATAAGACGTATGAACTCTTGTCAAAAAGGCAGCATTACTGTTAAAATCATATAAACACACCTATTTGATAATCAAAGGAGAACATAATGCAAAAAATATTTAACATAAATGGAGTCTGCTATCCGGACCGCCATTATATGGTAGATCTGGACGAACGGCTGAAGAGTATAAAAAGACTGGTAGACCGCGGCGATTATTTTGTGATCAACCGCGCCAGACAATATGGGAAAACCACAATACTTCGTGCATTAAGAGATTATCTCCGTCAGGATTATATCGTGATTTCCATGAGTTTCCAGAAGATGAGCTCTGCCAAGTTCAGGGATGAGACTGCATTCGCCCGCACATTTGCAAAAGATTTTATGAAAAAGGCGGCGGCAGATATGGAGAACCAGCGGCTTGACAAGGATTCTATTCTGGAATTAGAGACGGCTTGTCAGGGTGATTTTGATCTTGCAGAGTTGTTCGAGCGACTCAGCAGTATCTGTGCGGCGGCATCAAAGCGGGTGGTTCTGATGATTGATGAAGTGGATCAGATTTCCAACAATCAGGTGTTTCTTGATTTTCTCGGACAGACGCGGGAATATTATATGGACCGCGAAGAGACCATGACCTTTCATTCCGTGATTCTTGCCGGAGTCTATGATATAAAGAATCTTCGTCTGAAGATCAGACCGGATGAAGTGCACAGATATAACAGCCCCTGGAATATCACTGCTGATTTTGATGTGGACATGAGTTTTTCTCCTGATGACATCGCAACCATGCTGCAGGCATATGAAGCAGACCATCAGACCGGCATGGACGTTGCCGGGATGGCAGAAGGGCTTCATGGTTACACCGGAGGTTACCCCTATCTGGTAAGCAGCCTCTGCAAGAAAATAGCCGAAAAAGGCACGGGATGGAACAGGGAGAATCTCTGGACGGCAGTCAGAGATCTGCTGCGGGAACGTAATACACTGTTCGATGATGTGATTAAGAATATCCGGAATTATCCGGAGTTTGCAGAGCTTACGGAACAGCTTACCGTGAACGGGGCAAATGTAATCTTTGAACGAAGCAACCCGGTTATTGATCTGGGGGAGATGTTCGGGATATTGTCAGAAAAAGAGGGAAAGGCAGTGATTTCCAACCAGATATTCGAAACCCTGATCCTGAATTATTTTACATCCATACGTGCGACCAAAGCGCTGATCAATTCGGAATACATCGAACAGTCACAGTATATCCACAATGGCAGCCTGGATATGGAAAAGGTAGTCAGAAAATTCGCCGCCTTCATGAAATCAGAGTATCGAAGAGAAGACGGGGCATTCATCGAGCAGCAGGGCAGGTTGCTGTTTCTGGGCTTCCTACGCCCAATCATCAATGGCACAGGACACTACGCAGTGGAACCTCAAACCAGAAAAAATACACGGATGGATGTACAGATTTTCTATGGAAGAGAGGAATTTATCGTTGAATTAAAGTGTTGGAGAGGCGGCGCCTATGAACGGAAAGGATACGATCAGCTCGCTGATTATCTCGAAGCAAGGGGGCTGCATCAGGGATATATGATCAGTTTCTGCAGGAATAAGAAGAGACCAAAGGAAAACCAGTGGATTTCACATAAAGGATACGATATTTTTGAAGTGATAGTGGAATGTTGAAACATTATGAAATGAAAGATACTGCAAACACCAGATAAGATTATGGAAGGGCTGCACAATGTCAGGACAAAGCCCGCTACACCATCGGTTAGCAGACGCACAGCTGACACAAATATCGAGCACTATTACTTCAAGATTTTCGGTCCTTGCTGAACAAGCGCTGACACTTAGCAACGTAGCGGGCTTTGTCCTAAAGAGTACTATATATGGAGGATTCCCTAGAGCTGCGAAGCAGCAGACATGCATCTGGCGCAGATAGCGAGTGCAGAATTCCCTGTTAATTACGAAATGCTGTACTGGTATAACCCACACTAGATCAGACTCGCCGCCCCAATCATCCCTGCCTTATCCCCCAGAGACGCCGTCGTAATCTCCGGCAGTTCGCCGTCCATTCCCCCAAAGCATCCTTCCTGCATCATCCTGCTTAAGGGTTCAAGGAGCGCCGCTCCTTGCGTGGACAGGGCGCCGCCCAGTATCACCAGCTGCGGACGGAAGATATTGACGATATTGACAATTCCGATACCAAGCCGCCGGATATACCGGTCAGTCACTTCCTTAAGCTTCTCATCGCCCCGCCCGGCTTCTGCAAATATCTCTTCCGGCGTCAGTTCTCTCCCCACAGCCCTCCTGGCGTCCCTTCGAAGCGCTGCGGCAGAAACGTAGGCTTCCAGACAGCCTCTTCTTCCGCAGGTGCAGGGTTCCCCATTCTCTATGATAACCATATGGCCAAGCTCACTGCCGCCGATTCCCCTGCCTTCATAGATCTCACCGTCTAAGATGATTCCGCCGCCCACTCCCATCCCAAGCGTCAGCATGATAACATCCCGGCATTCTCTGCCCGCACCGGCAACCGCTTCTCCAAGCGCCGCACAGTCAGCGTCATTGGCAACCCGTATCGGCAGCGGAAGATATGCTCCCAACAGCCTGGCAAGAGGCACCTGGTTCCACCGGATGTTATTGGAATAGCGGACGACGCCGTTTCTGCGGTCCACCGTCCCCGGCACGCCGATTCCTGCCCCCACGCACTGGTCCATGGCAATCCCCTGCTCTTCCAGAAGGGCAAGCGTCCGCCTGCCGATTCTCTGAATTATCATTTCCGGCGCCGCTTCTTCCAGACTTCCAGGCTCCGGCACGCCTTTTCTCCGGTTTCCAGGCTCCGGCACAACTGCTTCCAGGCTCCCAGGCTCCGGCACGCCTTTTCTCCGGTTTCCAGACTCTGATACACCTTCCATTGGCAGCACCGCTTCGGCAATTAACTTCTGATGTATATCCACCAGCCCGATCTTCGTACCCGCACTGCTGATATCAATTCCTATCCGCACCGGCGCTGCCTTCTTACGTATCGTCGTGACCAGAGCGTCACAGGAACCTTCCACCTGATAGATACCGCTTCCGGCAGGCAGGAAGAAACTCTCCCCCTTCCTGTACGCAAGAGTCACGCCGCCGCTTGTAATCGTCCCTTCCCCATCCAGAATCAGAATACTGGCAAAAGATTCGTCAGATACATTTCCCTCCATCCGCTTCATGAACCTGCCGTCAAGATTCAGCTTGTCTACGGTGAAATAATCACAGTCTGCCACATGGGGGTAACTGCCGTTATCCCTGATAATAGGAACACGGTTCGTAACTGCAAGGGCTTTTTCGATATGCAGGTCCCTCTTCTTCCCGTCCTTCCCTACTCTTCCGTAATCGTAGACACGGTAGGTGACATTGGAATTCTGCTGAATCTCCGCAATCAGGATATCCTTTCCAATCGCGTGTATGGTTCCGGATTCGATAAACAGTACGTCCCCTTTGTGTACCGGCACTGCGTTCAGGACCTCAAGAAGGGTATCTTCTTCAATCCTCCCGGCAAATTCTTCCTTACTGATTTCTTTCTGAAATCCATAATACAGGAAGGCTTCTTTCCCTGCATCTACAACGTACCACATCTCCGTCTTTCCGTACTGCCCTTCATTCTTCAGGGCGTAACGGTTGTCCGGATGCACCTGGATGGACAGGTTATCCCTGGCGTCAATGAATTTGATGAGAATGGGGAAATCCTTAAAACGGCGGCAGTGGCTTCCCAGTACTTCTTTCCCGGCTTCCTCTATATACTGCTTAAGCGTCTTTCCCGCATAGACTCCGTTTACAATGGTTGAAGGACCGTCCGGATGGCAGGATAATTCCCATGTCTCCGCCAGTATGTCTCCATCGTACTCCTTGCCGTACTCTTCAACCAGCCGGCGCCCGCCCCAGATATAGTCCTTGCAGCTTGGTCTTAATTTTAACATCGTCTGTCAATCTCCTTCACCGATTCTGTGAGCATCTGAAGCTTCGTATCCGCCTCTTCTTCATCCGCACCCCTGACGCCGATATAGAACTTGATCTTAGGCTCTGTTCCCGACGGGCGGATGCAGCACCATGCGTCCGTCTCCAGTTCAAAATACAGAACATCAGACTTTGGAAGCCCTGTCGGGGTCCTCCTGCCGCCTGCCATGTCAAGCTTGACATCATCTCTGTAATCCCTGAACTGCGTCACCTTAAGTCCCCCGATATCCACCGGCACGTCCCCGCGGATATGTTCCATCATCGCTGCGATCTGCTTCGCTCCGTCCTGCCCCTTAAGCGTCACCGTACACAGGTCTTCCTTATAATATCCATAGGTCTTAAACAACTCCTGCATCTTACCGCACAGGGTCATCTCCCGGCTCTTTAAGTAAGCCGCAACTTCACACAGCGCCATCACTGCCGCAACCGCATCCTTATCCCGGGCATGGGTCCCCACAAGACAGCCATAGCTCTCCTCATAGCCAAATACATATTCATGTTCGTGATTCTGTTCGAAGAATTTGATCTGTTCCCCGATATATTTGAAGCCTGTCAGCGTCTCGATCAACTCCACCTGATAAGCATCCGTAATCGCGCGCGCCATCTTGCCGGACACGATAGTTGTGACGACTGCTCCATTCTTTGGCAGCGTCCCCATCGCTTTCCTCTGTGCAAGCTGATACTCCAGGATCAGCATTCCGGACATATTGCCCGTAAAGCTTACATACTCCCCCGTCTCCGTATCCTTCGCGTATACGCCAAGACGGTCTGCATCCGGATCTGTCGCCAGTATCACATCCGCATCCACTTCCTCTGCAAGTTTAAGCGCCAGTGCAAATGCATTCTTATCCTCCGGATTGGGATAAGATACCGTCGGGAAATTACCGTCCGGTAATTCCTGCTCCTTCACCACGTATACATTGACAAATCCAAGCTCACGAAGCACTCTTCTCACCGGAAGATTCCCGGTTCCATGAAGCGGGGTGTAGACAATCTTCAACTCCCCGGCCGTCTCCCGGATAATCTCCGGATGCAGAACCAGCTTCTTCAATGCTTCCATATATCTGTCATCCATCTCTTCACCGATCACCTGATAAAGCCCGGCTGCAACAGCCGCTTCCTTATCCATGGTCTTCACCATGGCATAATCTGTGATGGCATTGACCTCGCTGATGATCTCTTTATCCTTAGGCGCCGTGATCTGCGCGCCGTCCTCCCAGTACACCTTATACCCGTTGTACTCCGGCGGATTATGGCTCGCAGTCACTACGATCCCCGCCGTACATCCAAGCTCGCGCAATGCGAAAGAAAGCATCGGCGTCGGGCGCAGCGAGGGGAAAATGTGCACCCTGATTCCATTTGCCGCAAGACAGAGCGCCGCCTCATCGGCAAATTCCGGCGACATATTCCGGGAGTCAAAAGCAATTGCCACTCCCTTTTCCTGCGCCTGCTCCCGGATAATATAATTCGCCAGTCCCTGCGTAGCCTTGCGCACCGTGTAGATATTCATGCGGTTCGTGCCGGCTCCTATGATTCCCCGCAGTCCCCCGGTTCCGAATTCCAGGTCACGGTAGAAACGCTCCTCAATCTCCCGGTCATCCCCCGCAATGCCTCTTAGCTCTGCTTTCGTATCCTCATCAAAATAAGAATCCGCTAACCAAAATTCATAAATACTTCTCGCATCCATCCTCTTGTCTCCCTTCATATGCATTTCCTTAGAAAAAATGTATTCACAAACGCCGTGAGTCCGAATCCGTTGGTCAGATACAACGGAATCACAGCCGCCAGAAGATCTCCTCCCAAGACAAAGCATATCACAGGAATACTATTTACCACAACCATAAGAAACGTATACTGGAAATTCCGCACCGCCAGAAAGAGACTCTGCCGTATCATCCTTCTGATCTGCGTCTCTCCCTTCAGTATCACAGGAAATATATAGCAGAATATCATTTCCCATATTACCGCAAGGCATCCGATTCCAATCCCTATGAGCCCCCAGGGGCCTTGCGTGCCTCTTCTCATGCCCCCGACAAACGTCAGATCAAACACCAGAAGGCACCCTGTCAGAAGCACCAGAATCCACGCCTTTGTACTCGTTCGCAGGTACTTCTTCCATGCCCTGGTGAAATTACGGAACGCCGATATGAATTCTCCTTCTGCCATGTCGCCGAAGGACTGATACAGCGCCGCAAGAGACGCTCCCACTGTCACAACCGGCAGGGAAGTTACCAGAAACAGGATATTGAGAAGCAGCACATCCCCTAATTTCCCCATAAATTCAAAAAATGGATTATCTACACTTAATTTCTTCATCCTACGTTCACCTCATCCTACTGCCGCCGCACAGATACCTTCGGAATTCTTCACACAGCTTCCCATGCTTTGTATCCGCCACAAATACCAGATACACCGGGTCGCCCGATTCCTCCGTCAGAGTATCCTTAAGTATGGTCATCCCCACAGGAATCTTCTCTTCCATAAATACGCCGCCCTGCTCCTGACAATACTCATAGAAGCTCTCCGGCATCACCATGGCGTCGATCTCTTTCGCCTGCCAGTTGAAGAAGAACTTCTCATAGGAGCTCTCCTTGGCATTCTCCATCTGCTTATCTCTGTAGGAAATCTGATAGTCCGAATCGATCAGAATCTCTTTCGCCTCCAGCCCTGCATAGGCGCCGAATTCCTCAGCAAGCTTCTTATCTCTCCCATAATCAATCTCCTGATTAACCATTACACAAGTGAATTCTTTTCTCCTGTCCCCCCATCCGATGTGATAGACCAGAAGGACCAAAAGCCCCAGCAGGATACCCGCGGCCAGAATATGATACCAGTAGTAACTCATAACATATGTAAACGCCTGCTCCCTGTCCATATCTGCTGTTTTCTCCCTGATATCCCTTATCCATTTTCCCATAGGATCTCCTTATCTGTCCCACATAGACTACGCCTGAATCCAGGCGTTTTTTACAGACACTTCAAGCTGGCTCCTGCTCTGCGTTATGCTTCCGGAAGCTTCCTGTCTGTCAGCCCGCTCTTCACTATGCCTCCAGAAGCTTTTTGTTCCTGTCGATCAGTTCGCATCTCTGCTTTACACAATCCGCCGATCTTAAGGGATCCTTTGGTGTGTGGAAGAGATAATCCTCAAGCTTCGCAACCGTTGTTGCTGCAACATGCATTCTTGTATCGCAGGATGCATAGTAGATGTATACATCTCCATTTTCCCTGGCAACCGCTCCGTTGGTAAACACGACGTTGGACACATCGCCGACCCGTTCTTTTCCCAGCGGAACCAGAAATACTCCTGAGGGTTCGGCGATCACTCTCGAAGGATCTTCAAGATCCGTCCCAAAGGCATAGAGGACATACCGAAGGCCCGCCGCAGTATTGCGTACCCCATGGGCTATATGTATCCAGCACTTTTCTCCTCTTATGGGGACTGCACCCGCACCATTCTTGGATTCCGTCAATGTATGGTAGATCCTTCTGCTGATGATCTTCTCTTCATCAATCACCGCATGCTCTATGTCTTCGCACACCCCAAAGCCGATTCCGCCGCCGCTCCCGGTCTCAATAAACCCATCCATGGGACGGGTATAGAACGCATATTTCCCGTCTACAAATTCCGGATGCAGGGCCACATTTCTCTGCTGCGGCGACCGAAGCGTAGTCAGGTTATCCAGACGCTCCCAGGTCTTCAGATCCTTCGTCCGCACGATGCCGGCCCGGGCCACCGCGGCCGACAGGTCCGGATCCTCCCTGTCCTTACTCTCTGAACAGAAGACTCCGTAGATATACCCGTCTTCATGCTTTGTCAGACGCATGTCATAGACATTGGTTTCCTCCGGACAGGTATCCGGCAGTACCACCGGATCATCCCAGAACCGGAACCCTGACACCCCGTCTTCACTCTCGGCCACTGCAAAGAAGGATTTTCTGTCATTTCCCTCCACCCGGACGACCAGATAATATCTTCCGTCCAGTTCTATGGCGCCGGAATTCATGACCGCATTGACGCCGAGACGTTCCATAAAATACGGGTTCGATTCTGCATCCAGGTCATATCTCCAGTGCAGCGGTATGTGTTCCCTCGTCAGCACAGGATACTCATATCGGTCATAGATTCCGTTATAATAATCACTCTTCTGATTCTTTCTGCCAATCAGCTTTTCATATTTCTCTAATTCTGCATAATATCTGTCGTGTATCATGCCTTCCCCTCCTGAGATTCTTCTATCAAGCTTTTCCCGGCTTAAGCCTTCGGATCACCTCTATGCACATCCGGCCATTATGATAAGGACATTTCCACGGCTCCACAATCGGCCTGGATACGGGTCTGTCATTCTCATCTGCAGCCCAGAACCACTCCGCCCCGTCCCTTGGGTCAATCAGACACCTGACAATATATCCCCAGAGCATCTTTGCCGCCTCAAGATAAGCCACATCCTGCCGGCTCTTCTGGTATCCGTTGACAAATCCCACGACACCCTCCGCCTGAACCCACCATACCCGGGTCTTATCCTGTACTCCATTCTCTGCTTCATTCATCAGCGCGCCCTTATAAAAGGCGCGCTCATAGATATGCTTCGTAATCTCCCTTGTGATTGGCGACATCTTCCCTTCATATTCCGGATCCCCCAGCACCTCCGTACCACGGTCTACCAGCCATGCCGTCTCGATGTCATGCCCGTAGGAATACAGGTCGATCAGAGAGTTCCAGTCTTTATCAAAGAATACCTCCTGTCTCCCAAGCGCCGGATTATAGATCTTCTCTGCCATGATATCCATCATGAAGCGAAGCCTGTCCGCCACTTTCTCATCGCGGCTTACCCTGTATAGTTCCGTGTACGCCTCGAACACATGAAGCAGCGTGTTCATCGTCTTCTCTGCCATCACTCCATTCTCCGATAATTTCTCATTGTCCGCCGGCTTAAACTCCCTGGTAAATGCTTCCAGATAATAACCAGATGAATCGGTGCATTTCTCTTCAATCAGACGCATCAGCTCCACAGCCAGCTCAAGCGCCTCCTCATCCTTCACCGCGTCGTAATACGACGCCAGTGCATAGATGGCAAATGCCTGGTTATAGGTGTGCTTCGTATCATCCTTTACCTGTCCGTCACAGGTGACCGACCAGAACACGCCGCCGTATTCCCGATCCACGCAATGCTCCCTCAGAAACCGGTATGCATGCGCCGCATCCTCTTTTAGGCTCTCCTTATTCAGCAGCCGGTACGCATTCGAGAAGAACCACAGAATCCTGCTGTTCAGAATACATCCTTTCTCATACTGCCGGTCTATCCGGAGGCCATCATCCATATACCCATAGTATCCGCCGTTCACCTCATCCCGGAGCCCTTCCCAGAAGGGAATCAGCCCCGTCTCCAGATGTTGCCGGATCTCTTTCACAAAATTCTCCATAAGTCCGCACCTACCGTCTGCCAATCTCGCTGTCTTCTTCCCGCACCACACTATGTTCTTTAATATATTCAACAAGCTCATCCACCATAGTAAACGCCAGCCCGACATAGGTATCCGCCGCCCCATAATAGATCGCGATCCTTCCGCTTGCGCTGTCATGGATGGTCGCGCACGGGAACGTCACATTCGGCACGAATCCCCGTTCCTCATACCATTCTTCCGGCGTCAGCAGGAAATCCTCACAGCGGTACTTCACAACCGATGGATTCTCACTATCCAGAATCGCCCCGCCGATACTGTAGACATACCCGTTACAGGTCCCGGTCACGCCATGGTAGAACAGAAGCCATCCTTCCGACGTCTCGATAGGAGCCGCGCCGCCGCCGATCTTAAGCATCTCCCACCATTCCTTGCTCTTGCCCATCACATGGCGGTGCTTCCCCCAATACACCAGATCCGGACTCTCGGACACGAAGATATCCCCGAAAGGCGTATGTCCGCTGTCGCTTGGCCTTGAGAGCATCACGAAATTGCCGCCGATCTTCCTTGGGAAGAGTACCGCATTCCGGTTAAATGGAAGAAACGGATTCTCTATCCTTGTAAATGTCTTGAAATCCGTCGTCTTCGCCATCCCAATCGCCGCCCCGTAGAAATCCTGGCACCAGATCAGATAATAGACGCCTTCCACCTCAACGAGCCTTGGATCATAGGCATATACCGGCATAAAAGGCTCTCCCTCTTCGTCCACAAACGGAATCTTCTTCTCATCAAACTGCCAGTGTACCGCATCCTCACTTCTTCCCAGATAGATATGCGGAACACCATTCACCTGCTCCCCGCGGAATACTCCGATAAATCCATCCCGGTACGGCATCACCGCACTGTTGAAGATCCTCGCCACTCCCTTCACCGGATTCCTTCCGATAACCGGATTCTCCTTATAACGCCACACCGGCGCCCCATTAAGTCCCTTTGGCCTCTCCTGCCACGGCACATTCGGCACCGGCGGCGCCAATATCTTAACATTGCCCATTTCTTTAAAACCTTTCTATAATTGATGTCCTAGCCTTTGACTGCCCCATTTGCCATACCGCTGTATACCTGCTTCTGGAATACCAGGAAGAACACCAGGATCGGTATGATCGTGATGATAACGCCGGAACAGATATAGTTATACTGGTTTCCGTAAGGTCCGGTAAATGTATACAACGCCGTAGATATGGTCTTCAATTCCGGCAGCTGCAGATACAGGTTGGAAGAATAATACTCATTGTACACGCTGACGCCCTTGAGCACCAGCGAGGTCATAATCGCCGGTTTCAGAAGCGGGAACAGGATCTTGAAGAATACTCCAAAATACGTACACCCGTCCATGATCGCCGATTCATCCAGCGATACCGGCAGATTCTCGAAGAACTGCAGGAAGATATAGATAGAGATAATATCCGTTCCCATCAGCACGATCATATACCCGTACAGATGATTAATAAGCCCCAGAGAATACATAATCTGATAGATCGTTACCTGCATCGCGATACCCGGAAGCAGGGACGCGAACAGGAACAGATTCTCAATCATTCCCCTTCCCGGGAATCTGAACCGGTTGATTACGTACGCAAGCATAGAGCCTGTGAATACGGAAACTGTAAGCACGACCACCAGGACGATCGCCGTGTTGGCAAATCCTCTCATCATATTCGCTTTCTCGAACGCAATCTTAAAATTCTCAAAATATGCAAAGGTTGCCGGCATATCCAGAACCGATGTAGACGCATATTCCTCGTTGGTCTTAAACGCTGTCAGGATGCAGACGCAGACCGGAACCAGCGACACAACAGACGCCAGAATCAGCGACACATATTTGATTACTGAAAATACATAAGATGAAACTCTCTTCTTCTCTCTCATGATACCGCACCTCCCTTTGCCTGCATTGCCTTACGCGCCTTCTCTGCCTTTTTTCTCTTGCGGACCGCCGCCTTGGACTCATCACTGCTGCCATCGTCGAATACATATTTAAAGAACAGTTTCTGCCCGATGGTACAAAGAATAATCAAAATCAACAGAACGATCGCCATCGCGCTTGCAAGTCCGACCTTCTGATTCTCATGGGCGATACGGTTCATGATTACAAAATATGTACCTGTGCCCATCGTACCATTTGTGATAACATACGGAGGCTCGAAAGCGCTTAAGCATCCGCTGACACAGAGGATAATATTCAACACAATGATAGACTTGATACTTGGCAGGATAATGTAACGGAACTGCTGCCACCGGTTCGCACCGTCCAGGGACGCCGCCTCATACAGATCTGTATCCACGGACATCATAGCTCCAAGGAACAGGATGACGTTCTGCCCGGTATATCTCCATACCGACGTCGCCGCAAGCGAGACATTATTGATACTCTGATCCTGCAGCCACAGCGGTATATTATCCGCGTTCATCCCGAACATCTGAAGGATCGTATCCAGTACGGCGCCTCTTGCATAGAAGAACTTGAAGATGAAACCTACCGCAATACCACAGATCAGATATGGGAAGAACAGCGACGCCTTGAATACGGATTCTCCCTTTACCTTGAATACCATCATGGTCGCAAAGAAGAGTGCAAGCGCCAGCTGTACGACTCCGCCGCCCATGTAGTAAAGGCTGTTGAAGAGGGACCCGAATATCTCTTTCCGTTCAAATACTTCCGCATAATTCTTCATTCCTACGAATGTCCTTGCGCCAAGATATTTCATATCATAGAAACTGAACTGGATCATCTTGCCGAATGGAATATACGTGAACATAAGCAGTAACACAAGGGGGATAAACAGGAAGGTGAAGATTACCAGCCTGCGCTGCACCTTGCGGCTGCAAAACCATTGTTTAAAGGATTGTTTTTCCATTGTTTCTCCTTTCTCAAATACCCCGGGCTACTCTGTAATCTCTGCGCCGTTCGTCTCCTGTGCTTCCGTCCACTTCTGATTCCACTCGTCCATCAGGTCGTCTAATTCCTTTGTTCCATAGAGAGCGGCCTCCAATACCTCACATACCGGATAGTCTCCGCTCAATACCTCGGCCGAGTTACGGATATCATCGTACAGGCTTTCCTCACCCTTTAACGGCGGGTTGTCCGACAGAAGCTCCACTCCTTCGAATTCTGCCAGCGACTCCGGAAGCGGCTCGCCCTTAAGCGCCGGGATGCTTCCCTCATCATCGAAGATCGGCGACTCTTCAAGCATCCATTTCACATAGAGCATTGCCGCAATCTGGTTGTCCTCACTTGCCTTGTTGTTGACCGCATAAGCATAGTTTCCGCCGGAAGCCGCCGCACGCTCACTTCCTACCGTGATCGGGAACGGGAAGTAACCGATATCGTCCGGGTTGTCCCCCGCCTCCTTAAACTGCTGTACGCACCAGGAACCAAGCACCATCGTAGCAATCTCACCCTTATTGATCATACCCTTGGAGGACTCCCAGTCACTGGAGGCCGGATCTTCCTCTACCAGCTTGTCCTTAACTGCTGAATACAAGGTATAGAACACTGCGTAAGGACCGCTCATCTCTTCGTTCTTCGTAAATGGATCTTTTTGATGAAGCAGCTTGTTGTTCTTGTAATCTGCGTCTGCATTGGATGCGATTCCTACATAGTCGTTCCAGGCTCCCATAGTCCAGCCTGCGGAGAAATTCGTATACAATGGAACAGCGTCTGTATTGTCCCTGATCAGTTTAAGATCCGCAAGGAACTCATCCGGAGTCGTCGGAAGCTCTGTGACGCCCGCATCCTTCCAGACCTTCTTGTTGTAAGCCACGCCGCCTGCCGTACCGCCGTTAGGGATACCATATACCGTATCGTCATAGGTCTTCTCTGTTACAAAATTATACCTTGCATCCAGGGTATCATAGTCTCCCAGCGGGGTGAAATACTCTCCCATCTCACTCTTCTCTACCGTAGAGGGGATGAAACAGATATCTCCCCAGTCGCCGTTGGGCAGACGAAGGGTCAGCGACTCCTCATAATCCGTAATTCCTTCATACGTCACCTTAATGTTCGGATACAGCTCATTAAACTGGTCCGCATATCCCTTATAAACCGTATCCACGATATCCGTACGGTTCGTAAGGATCTTGATGTCTGCTTTCAGATCCTTGTAGTCATCTCCGTTAAGCTTGTCGATGGACGGCACATCCACCTCCACGACTTCCCCTCCGCCTTTGTTGCCGCACGCCGCCATTGATACGCTCATTGACAGAACAAGTGCCAGACTAAGTACTCTCTTTTTCATTTCTTCCTTACCTCCATTTAATATTTTTTAACTATTTTTAAGTTAATTAAATTTTATTCCTTTTTTGCCGAAAATTCAATTACTTCTTTTTGTTCTACATATTTTCGTATAGTTAAATACAATTTGTTCTTCTTTTTTTGTATATTTTGTAGTGTTTTACTCTATTATTTACTTAAATTATTAATTAATTTCATTATCATAATTAATTAATATTCATTCCCATATGCCATTCCTGCAGCCGGCATCAAGCTGCTTTCCCGGTCGCACATGTGCAAAAGCCTCGAAAAGGCCCGCCGCACCTGCATTTTTACACATGCACCCGCGAAAAAGCATGCTCACCGAAATATTATGACAATTAAATTAAAAAAGACGCAGGAACCATTCTTCAGATGATTCCCACGCCATTTTGGGGTTATATCGCTCTATGAACTCAATCTATCTTTGCCTTCACGCTGTTTTTCCATACAACATGCCCGGACACAACCTCCAGCGTCCCTGCTCTTCCGGGATTGCGAAGCTGCTTTAACACCTTATCCACCGCCACCTTGCTCATCGCCTTTGTGTTCAGTTCATAAGTCGTGATCTTCATATCCGCATACCCCGGATACAGGAAATTATCAAAACCGGTCACAGATATGTCCTCCGGGACACGGTATCCGCGCTCTTTAAGCTTCTCCACGGTGATCCCCGCCACCAGATCGCAGTTACATACGAACGCCTTGGGCAGGCAGTTGGGCAGTTCAAAGCCCACCTGCCCCATAGCGTCCCGGTCCTCGATCACCCACTCAGACGGAACCGGCTTCTTATGCTCCAGCATAGATTTCCGGAAACCGCAATACCGGTCCATGATGCTGCTGGTCGCGTAGATCGAACCGATAAATCCGATCTCATGGATCCCCCGCTCAAACAGAAGCTCTGTCATCTGGTACGTCCCATAGAAATTATCCGCAATCACCGCATCTTTTGCGATCTCATTGTCATAGAAATCCAGGAACACGACCGGCATCTCAAGCTCTGCGCGCAGCTTCCGGATATAACGCTTGTCGATCTCACCGATGATGATCAGGCCCTCTATACTGTTGTTCGCCACAATCTGCGGCAGCTCGAAGGTTCTCTTCTCCGCCTCCTTCTTCAGCACCTCTATGGTCGTATAACATCTCTTCTCCGTGGCGACCAGCGACAGCTCCTGATATACCTTCCAGTAATAGGTTGCATACTGCGCCAGATAATTCTCCGCAATCAATACGCCGATCTTGCGGAACTCCCCTGCGTCCGGCTTCTTCTCCTTCTTCGCGGAAGAAAGCGGTTCATATCCCATCCGCTTCGCGGTCTCTATGATACGCATACGCATATCGCTGCCAACGCCCTTGTTCCCGGTGAGCGCGTTGTGCACCGTCACCGTGCTCACTCCTGTCGCCTCCGCTATATCAATCAATCTGACCTTACTCATATCACACCTCCATGGCAGTATTAGTACAGCATTGCATAATTAACAGTGAATTCTGCACTCGCTATCTGTGCCAGATGCATGTCTCCAATCCCAGACGTAGCCCGCTGCGTTGCTAAGCGCCAGTGGCGCTTGTCCAGCAAGAAGCGAAACCACGCCTTTCGTTCTTACTCCCGCATAAAATGATACAGCTTACTCCGGAAGTCTCCCTTGACATCACGGACAATGAATCCGCATTCCATCAGTTCTTCTCCCGTATATACTTCGCTGGTTCCTTCCAGCCTGTATCCTGCCCCGCCGTCCAGTCCGCGGATCCGGATATTCACACTATGCATATTCGGCTGTCCAAGCACCTGCACGAACGTCACCAAAGCCTCCGACATATCCTTCGCCGCAACCTCCCAGCAGTCGTAAGGCTTCCGGTCCGTCCATGACGCAATCCGGTAATAATCTCCCGTCTGAATCAGCCCATGATATCTGTGGTACTGCTCCACCTGTCCGGCAATCTGCGCCCTGTCCTCTTCGGAGATCTTCGTAATGTCCAGCTCATATCCGAAGGTTCCGGCAAGAGCCACATTCCCCCGCGTCTCAAACGGGGTATTCCTCTCTACGATATGGTTCGGACAGTCGCTGACATGCGCTCCCATCGTTGACAGCGGATAGATCAGCGCCGTCCCCTCCTGAATCCTGAGCCGCTCGATGGCGTCCGTATCGTCAGAACACCAGATCTGGGGACTGTAGTAAAGCATTCCCGGATCGAACCTCGCACCGCCGCCGGAACAGTTCTCCAGAAGAAGCCCCGGGAAATCTGTCACCAGCCTCTCCTGCATCTCATATAATCCCAGGACATACCGATGGAACAACTCTCCCTGTGCATCCGCCGGAAGGCATGCGCTTCCGATATCGCTCAATTGCCGGTTCATGTCCCACTTCACATAGGAGATGGGCGCGCTTCTTAAGATCTTCGCCACGCACTCATAGATGTAGTCCCGGACCTCCTTGCGGGAGATGTCCAGCACATACTGCGCCCTGCTCTGTCCCGGGGTTCTTCCTGCTATCTGAACCGCCCAGTCCGGATGCGCGCGGTACAGCTTGGAATCCGGGGAAACCATCTCCGGCTCAAACCAGATACCAAACTCCATCCCAAGGCCGCGCACCTGCCTGACCAGATCCGGCAATCCGGTCGTCAGCTTCTCTTCGTTCACGGTCCAGTCCCCCAGAGAATTGTCGTCCCAGTTGCGCTTGCCGAACCATCCGTCGTCCATGACCAGCATCTCAATCCCGTTCTTCTTCGCCTCTCTTGCGATATCCAGAAGCTTCTCCGTGTTGAATTCAAAATACGTGGCTTCCCAGTTATTGATAAGGACCGGCCTCTTCTTATATTTGTAAGGGCTGCGGATCAGATGCTCCCGGTAGAAATCATGAAGGGAACGGCTCATCTTCCCCAATCCGCTGCCGGAATAGGTCAGCACTGCCTCCGGCGCCTGAAAATGCTCTCCCGGCGCCAGCCTCCAGCTAAATTCATCCCCGTGAATCCCCATTACCATACGGACATATCCAAAATGTGTCAACTCCGCCTGCGCAATAAAATTACCTGAGTATACGAAATGCATCCCGTAGACTTCTCCGGTCTCCTGGGTGGTCTCCGGCGTCACAAGCGCCAGAAACGGATGCTCCTGATGACTGGATTCCCCCTTCACAGAAGAGACCAGCTGTTTCCCCGGACGCACGCCCGCCCGCTTTATATGCCGCTCTCTCGCCCAGGATCCGCACAGATTCACCATCTCGAACTCCCGGTTCTCCATGTCCAGGCACGCGCTGTATACCTTCTCCAGACGCAGATGCTCTTCCCCTGTATTCTCCACCAGCACGCTCCTGGTAATCACATCTTCCTTCTCGAATACGGAATACAGAAGTATAACCTGAAGCCCCAGAACCGGATCCTTACATACAATCCGAAGCGTCTGTACCTCATCCGCTTTCCCAAAAGACGCCGGAAGTCCCTCAAGCGCCGGCTTCCCGTCCTCAATACTGTGGCTCTCATAGAAGATCTCGCTCGCCATGCTCCCGGCGCTGTTCCTGACATCCAGGCAGCTCTCGCGGTAATCCCCAATCCCGCCGGTCGGATACTCCATCGGGAAGAAATCCAGGAACGAATTCTTCTCCCTCTGATTCACAGAAGGCGTAAACGGCGCCTCCTGCGTCCGCATCAGATAGCCGCCTCCGAACTGTCTCAGGCGTTTCCCGTAATAGACATGTCCTACATATCCCTCTTCCGTTACCCCGATTATATAAGTGGTGCCCGCCGTGTCCAGCTTAAACATCCGCTTTGTCCCATTATACTGAATTCCCATGCTTTGCCCTCCGATTTAATTACTTTCACTTAAATTATCAATTAAATTAATTCCATATGATGTTATTTTAACCATAACTCCAGGGAAAAGTCAATCTTTTGTTGAAAATCCTTCAAATATCAACAAATTGGAGAAGTGAATAAACTAAAAGAAGAAGTAGACGTCATCAAAAGTAAAAGCGCATGATGGATGGAAAAGAGGCTCCCGGAATTATTCTCCGGCAGCCTCTTTGATTGATACCATGCATATATCGGTCAGATTATATCTGACCGTCACACCGGTGCATCTTATGCATTCCTCGTCTCAAAGAAGATATCAATCTTCTTCTTAACCTCCTCCGGTTTCAGATACTTCGCCAGATACCCGTCCGGCCTCATGGCGATCAGATTCCTTACTGTCTCCGGATCCGTCCTCCCCGTCAGGAAGATAACCGGAAGTCCTTCGAATACACTCTCCGAACGAAGCATCTCCAGCACCTGCTTACCATTGCAGACCGGCATCTCATAATCCAGCAGCACCAGATCCGGCCTGTCCAGAATGATACACCGGATTGCAGCCACCCCGGAATCTACCATCGCAACCTCATAATCCTCCTCCAGAAGCAGCTTCATCCCCTGACGGATGGTGAGAGAATCATCTACCACAAGAATCTTGCGCTTAACCGGTTCCTCTCTCTTCTGTGTAAGGTACTTCTCAATCTCCGCCACGGCGTTCTCTGCCCCGATCGGAACCGCAACTCCCTTCTCCAGCAGATGCGGTGCAATCGCACAATAAGAGAAATACCCCTCGCCCGTGTCGATCAACAGACTGACCTGCAGATTCTCCTTCTCAAACACATTCCTGAACTGCTCATATGTAAGAAGATTCTCCTCCTTCAGCTCATATCCGTCCATATCCGGCAGATGCTCCATAATCCGCCCGACAAACTGCTGCGCCGTATACCTGGCGGTATTGATCAGCATCGTGTCAAGCTTGCCCGTCTCGATCCCCAGCGCCTTTCCCACCGTATTGATCAGCAGCTTCTCCTCAAAGACCAGGAAAATCTCACACCGTTCCTCCTGCCCTGCGCCATAAACCAGCCTGTAGTACACGCCCTTACCGAACTTCTCTCCGCTGTAAGTCTCGCTGACCACGTGTGATTCCAGATGAAATATATCATATACAAGCTGGATGATCACCTTCTTCAAAGCCTCCCGCTCTTCTTCCGGCAGAAGATCCACCCACTTACTTACACCCTCTCCTACAATCGCACGATCCTCTGTCAGAGTATGTCCAATCAGCCATCCGGCACATACGCCAAGGAAATGATCCACTGAATCCGCAGAATAATCCGAGCGCTCAAGCTCTGCCTCAAGCGCCGGGAGCGTATTCTTCCGGAAACTCTGATGCAGATGTCTGTGCATCTCAAGTCCTTCATAATGTACAGACCTCATATACTTCTCTTCTTCTGCAAAATGCTTCATCGCATGATCCTTAAAATACTTGATCCCTTCCTGACACGCCCACCGGCTCTTCTTCTCTTCATCGCTGAATGCAAACAGTTTGTTAATGATCTTAAAAAGTCTTTGATGCTCTTTATCGAGAATGTCTACGCCAATATTGTATTCGTCCCTCCATACTAATTGACTCTCCATCCGTAAATCCTCCTCCTGTTTCATAAATAACTGTTTATGAATACTATACCAATTCCAAAAGAAAATATCAATAGACTTTATGGAATCTCAGCTTTGACGCTTAAATTTATGTTTACTTTCTTAGAGCACATTGGATTCTATTT